>CAKTVW010000003.1 GCA_934630495.1 uncultured Oscillospiraceae bacterium | reverse complement strand
GTATAGCTCAGCTGGGAGAGCGCTTGAATGGCATTCAAGAGGTCAGCGGTTCGATCCCGCTTATCTCCACCAAAAACTCGAAAGAGTGAAGAAAAACCTTGAAATCATCTGATTTCAAGGTTTTTTCTTTTCCAAAAGTGAGAAATTCGGAGAATTTGCAAAAGGCACCTGTGCGCTTGATTTTTGATGGAAATTTTGAAAATCAAGAGGTCAGGTATCATGAAGAAAATCAGGATGAATTGCACCGCCACATTGGACGAAGCCTTTGCCGATTTCCTCCTTTCCCACAGGGCAAAGGGATTGGTGGAAAAGACGCTGGAAAGCTATTCCTCCCAATGGAAAGCCGTGGCGCGGCACTTGGACAAGGTCTTTCAATCTTTGCATTTTGATGCAAAAAACGAGAACGCGCGTTCTCCGCCTTGCCCATTGCAATAAAAACAAAAAAGCCGCACAGCCACGCACGAACGGTCATTCGACCCGTGCGGTCAAGCCATGCGGTATTTTTTGTTGCGATCCGGACTGTAAGCCGGGTTCTGTGTTCGACAGCCATCTATCTCGGCGCATCGTTGCCGATGCGCTCAAGCCACCTCCTCGGAGACGGTCGGGCCGACCGTATGTCTCCTCCACGGTGTTGCTCCGGATAGAGTTTACAGCGCCGCAATGTTCCCATGCGGCGGGTGAGCTCTTACCTCGCCTTTCCACCCTTACCCCGCCGAAGCGGGGCGGTATATCTCTGTTGCACTTTTCCTGAAGTCGCCTTCGGCGGGCGTTACCCGTTATCCTTGCCCTATGGAGCCCGGACTTTCCTCATCGCACACCCTTTCGCGCATGCAACGCGGCTGTCCGTCCCGGTCGCGAGTATATTATACTTTATTTTTCCCCGCTTGTCAAACAGATTGCAAATGCTTTGCAAATCGGTTATAATGAGAAAAACGAATGGAATGAGGCGATCAGGTTGGAACCGCAAGCATATTTCCGCCGTCTAATCGGCAAGGAGGTCCTTGTGCTGGGGCTGGGTGTCAGCAACCGTCCGCTCGTTCGGCTGCTGCTGAGCTGCGGCATCCGCGTCACAGGCTGCGATAAAACGCCGCGCGAACAGCTGGACGACGAGGTCTTGGAGCTGGAGCGGCAGGGGCTTCGCCTGCATCTCGGCGAGGACTATCTGCAGAATATTCACGGAGACGTCGCTTTCCGAACGCCCGGGCTGCATCCGGAGAAGCCGGAGCTGGTCGCCCTGCGGAATGCGGGCACGACGATCACCTCCGAAATGGAAGCGTTTTTCGAGGTCTGTCCGTGCCCGATCATCGGCGTGACCGGCTCGGACGGCAAGACCACCACCGCGACGCTGATCGCGGAAATGCTGCGCCATGCGGGCCACCGCGTCTGGCTGGGCGGCAATATCGGAACACCGCTGCTGGATAAGGCCGGGCAGATGCATCCATCGGATAAGGTCGTGCTGGAGCTTAGCTCCTTCCAGCTCATGGACCTGCACGCAAGCTGTCACGTTGCGGTGGTAACGAACCTCGCGCCGAATCATCTGGATATGCACAAGGATATGCAGGAATATGTCGACGCCAAAAAGCATATTTTCCTGTACCAGACGTCGAAGGATACCTTGATTCTGAACATGGACAATGCCCTGACGGCGTCCTTTGCGCCCCTTGCGCACGGGACGGTCAAGGGATTTTCGCGGCAAAAGACGCCCGCGCGCGGCGCATATTTTGAAAATGACACGATCTATCGCGACGGCACGCCTGTTCTTCGCCGCGAGGACATTCTGATCCCCGGTATTCACAATGTAGAAAACTATATGGCCGCGATCCTTGCGGTAGAGGGGCTGGTCAGCGACGACGATATTCGCTTCGTTGCGAAGCACTTCGGCGGCGTGGAGCACCGCATCGAGCTGGTACGGACAAAGGACGGTGTGCGCTTTTACAACGACTCCATCGCTTCCTCCCCCAGCCGAACGATCGCGGGTCTGCGAAGCTTTTCGGAAAAGGTCATTCTGATCGCCGGCGGCTACGACAAACACATTCCCTACGATGTGCTCGGGCCGGAGATCGCGTCACACGTCAAGCTTCTGATCTGCACGGGCGCGACCGGCGGTAAGATCGCGCAGGCCGCGCGGTCATGCGAAAACTGTCCCGAAATTTTGGAGATCGACGACTTTTATGATGCCGTCCGCACCGCCGCCGCGCGTGCAATCCCCGGCGACGTAGTCCTCCTCTCCCCTGCCAGCGCCGCCTTTGACAAGTTCAAGAACTTCATGGTCCGCGGCGCTGAATTTAAGAAAACGGTGATGTCCCTGTGAGTGCGCGGACGGACTGCACCGCCGTAGTCGTCGCGGCAGGGGCCGCTCGGCGTATGCAGGGCATCGACAAAATCCTTGAGCCGCTGTGCGGGATACCCGTGATCGTGCGGACCGTCTCGGCATTGGAGGCAAGCGGCGAGTTCGATCGGCTCGTTCTTGTTACGCGTCCCGATCTCTTTGAAAAGCTGCAAGCCCTACTGGGCAGCCGCGTTATGCTTGTCGCGGGCGGTAACTCGCGGGCGGAGTCGGTGCAAAACGGGCTTTCCCGTGTCACGACCGCCTACGCCGCCATTCATGACGGTGCCAGACCCCTTATTTCGGCTGACGTTATCTCGGAGGCCGTTGCCGCCGCCAAGCGCTACGGCGCAGCCGCTCCGGCAATTCCCGTCACCGATACCGTTAAGGTCGCGCAGGCCGCCGTCGTTACCGAAACGCCCGACCGCAAGACGCTGTTCGCCGTGCAGACGCCGCAGGTCTTTCGGACCGAGCTGATCCGTTCCGCCTTGGAAAAGGCACTGACCTCGGGCCTCCCGCTGACAGACGACTGCTCGGCCGTCGAGGCCACGGGGTATCCGGTCCGTCTGACGGCGGGAAGTCCGGAAAATATAAAGCTTACCGCTCCCGTCGATTTTGCGCTGGCGGAAGCAATCATAAAATGGAGGGAACGCTCATGAGGATCGGCCACGGTTATGACGTTCACCGTCTGAAAGAGGGCCGAAGGCTCATTCTGGGCGGTGTGGAGATCCCCTATCCGCGCGGGCTGGACGGGCACAGCGATGCCGACGTGCTGACGCACGCGGTCATGGACGCCCTGCTGGGCGCTGCCGGGCTTCGTGATATCGGGATCCTGTTTCCGGACAACGATCCGCAATATAAGGACATTTCCAGCCTGCTTTTGCTTGAACGCGTGCGTCAGTGGCTGGAGGAATCCGGCTTCCGCCTCGGCAATCTTGACGTGACGGTACTGGCCGAGCAGCCGAAGCTGCGCAGTTACATTCCGCAGATGTGCGAGAATCTGGCGCGTGTCCTGCACGCCGGTCCCGGACAGATCAATATTAAAGCCACGACCGAGGAGGGTCTCGGTTTTACAGGCAGCGGCGAAGGCATTGCCTGCCACGCCGTCTGTCTGCTGGAATAATCAGAGAGGAGCATCCGTATGGCCAGAAAAAAAGAGCCGTTCTGCGCGGCACAGGCCGAGCCGACATGGCGCTATCTGCTGCAAACCGAAGCAAAGCTGCGCCGCAGTCTCCGCCTGAGCAGAATTTTGCAGCCCGTCGGCTTCGTATTGTTTTCCGTTCTGCTGCTGCTTGCATCCGCGAATTTCTTTCGATTCCTCGGCGGCGAGCTGTTCGAGCCTTACTTTGAAAAGCTGCCGCTGCTTTCCGCACTGACCTCCGGCTTCCCGCACGGGAGTCTGTTCGGCGTGATCGTTTTCACGATCTTCTTTACCTATGGCATCTCCCTCGCCATCTGCGGGGCGATCGTCGGCATTTCCTATCTGCGTGAGCGAAAAATGCCCGTCTCCCCCATGCCCGCGCTGCACGACACCCCGGCGGAGCAGGCCAAAGCGCTGGCCTACAAGGCCGAGGCCGTCTATGAGCTGCGGTGCGACATCCGTTCCCGCACGATACTTCCCGAGGCGGGCGTTCTGACCGCCGTGACCGCGCTCCCGATCATTCTGACGCTGCTGGACTACGCCGAGAGCAGCACGCCGTCCGTGCTTCCGATCACGCTCGCCTGCTGTGCCCTGCTGGTCTGCCTGTTCGCGCTCTATTGGATCTACGCCGGATTGGTGGAATGCTTTGCGCTGCTGCTTCCGCTTCTCTATCTGTGCCCCGGCAAATGGAAGCTTTATGCCCTCTACCGGGAGCTTGACGTATACTGGGAGAGCATGGACCCCGTGGAATTTGGCCGCCGCGAGCGGCTGGCCGAGGCTGAACGCGCAGGCAAGCACCGCAAAAAAGCCAAACCCGCCGACCAAACTGCATAAATTCAAAATTCTCATGCGGCGAAAACCCTTTGCCGCATGAGAATTTTTATCGGTAATACTGATTCTTGATTAAAAGATTTAATCAAGAATCCCGTGTGCTACGCACACTCGCATCGTGCGAAAGCACGCTGCGCCGTCTCATGCAGAATCTGACGCGCCCTTGGCGCTATAAAAAGCTTTTCAAGCTTTTTAACAGATTCTAGTATAAGGCCGACCCTATCTATGAAAAAACTCCCCGCGGGTTGGGCGTGGAAGCAAATGCTTTCCGTGTCCAATCTGCGGGGAGTATCGTTCGGTCAGGCGCCGGGTTCGCGGGACTGCTTGGATTCCGTCATCATCTTCTGCGCATAGTCGTTAGCGTAGTCGAAGATCAGGTCTTCATAATTGAGCTTTTTGCCCAGCGTTTTTTCGACCCAATACATTGTCTTATCGATGATGTTCGCATCCTCTGTCAGCTGTTCCGGCGAGCCGTCGGACTCATACGGCGAGAGAATATGATCCAGCTTGCTTTTTCCGAAAAAGAACGCCACCAGAAGCACGGCGGCGACCGCCGCGACCTTGATCCATGTCGTCCACCAAAAGCGTCTCATATACGCTCACCTCCTGTTCTATGCATTAGACGCGGAACGTTCCGAAAAGTTCCGAATTATTTTTTGCGGTCCTGCTCAATAATAAGCTTGAGCGCCTCGACGGCCACACGGACAGAGGCAGACGTATCCTCGCTCATATCCTGATCCAGACCGGCGGCCTCGCGCTCTTGGTTCCAGATCACATGGAAGCAGGAGCCGCAGCGGCACTTGAGCGCGTCGGCCACGACGAACAGCGCGGCAGACTCCATCTCGCTGGCAAGCACGCCCAGACGCTTCCATGCCTCCCACTTTTGCAACAGCTCGTAGGAAACCGGCATTTTTGCGGGGCTGTGCTGACCGTAGAACGCATCCTTGCACTGCACGACGCCGCAATGTGTGGTCTTGCCCATTGCCAGAGCAGCCTGACGCAGTGCAATGGTGATGTCCAGATTGGCAACGGCGGGATACTCGATCGGCGCATACTCCATGGAAGTATGCTCAAAGCGGATCGCGCCCGTGGCGACGACGATATCGCCGGACTTCACGTCGAGATTGATGCCGCCGCAGGTACCGGTGCGGATAAACGTGTCGGCGCCGATGTTGTGCAGCTCCTCCATGGCAATGGATGCGGACGGGCCGCCGATGCCGGTAGAGCAGACGCTGACCTTTTCGCCCAGAAGGGTTCCGGTGTAAATATTGTATTCACGGTTCTGGGAAACATGCACGGGATTGTCAAAGAGCTTCGCGATGGACTCGCAGCGGCCCGGATCGCCGGGCAGAATGCAGTAGCGGCCGACGTCGCCCTCGACGCAGTGAATATGGAACTGTTTTTCAAGCTTTTGCATGATGAAAGCACTCCTTTTTGTGGGAAAGCACCGCTTCCGACACCGTTTGCTCGGCCTTTTTCGGCGGCGAAAGCATTGTTTCCATAGTTTACATGATAATTATAGCGCATCACAGGTAAAACGGCAATCGCTTTTCGCGTCCGTGCGGATTCTTTGTGATTTTGCACGAAAAGCGGGCCGATTTTTTGTTTAATTCATCAGAACAGCGTCATTTGACTCGTGTCCGGCAGCGAGCCGAACGCTCCCGCCTGCTTCAGATTTTCGATATGAGTCTTGGAGACCTTCGGACACGCCGCGGAAAATTCCTCGATCGAGACGAAGTTCTTTCCCTTTCTGCCTTCCATAATATCCCACGCAGCCGTTTCGCCCAAGCCCGAGACGGACACGAACGGCGGCAGCAGCTTGCCGTCCTCGATGAGGAACTTCGTCGCATGAGAGTGATAAAGGTCGATATTGGCGAAATCAAACCCGCGCAGATAAAATTCGTAGCAGACCTCCAGCGTCGTCAGAAGATCGTCGTCCTTCGCCGTGCGGTCGGGGTTGCCTGAAATGCTCTTGATATGCTCCTTGACCGTCTCGATGCCGTGCGTCATCATGACGGCGTCAAAGCCGTCCTTCTGGCTGCGGCGATAGAAATAGGCGGCGTAGAAGGCCAAAGGATAATGCACCTTGAACCACGCGATGCGGAAAGCCATCATAACGTAAGCCGCCGCATGTGCCTTCGGGAACAGATATTTGATCTTCTTACACGAGCCGATGTACCAGTCCGGTACGCCGTGCGCGACCATTTCCTCCTCGGCACCCTCGGGAAGTCCCCTGCCCTTTCGCACCGCCTCCATGATCTTAAAGGCCCGTTTTTCCGGCATACCGCACTTGATAAGGTAGAGCATGATATCGTCACGGCAGCCGATCGCCTGTCCGACGGTCGCCGTGCCGCTCAGGATCAGATCCTTCGCGTTGCCCAGCCACACGTCCGTGCCGTGGGAGAAGCCGGAGAGGCGGATGAGCGTGTCGAACTGCGTCGGCTTTGTATCGACGAGCATACCGCGCGTAAAGCTCGTGCCAAACTCCGGTATGGCGACCGTTCCCGGCACGCCGAGGATCGGATCGTTCTCATACCCGAGTACCTTGCTGGTGATGAAGATCGACATCGTATCCTTATCGTCAAGCGGGATCTCCTGCGCGTTGATCCCGGTGATATCCTCCATCATGCGGATCATCGTCGGGTCGTCGTGTCCGAGCATATCGAGCTTCAGGAGGTTCTCCTCCATGGAATGGTACTCGAAATGCGTGGTAATGATGTCGGTGTGGATATCGTCGGCAGGATGCTGCACCGGGCAGAAATCCCAGATCTCGTTTTCCTGCGGGATAACGACCAGACCGCCGGGATGCTGTCCCGTCGTGCGGCGGACATCCACACAGCCCGCCGCAAGGCGGTTTTCCTCCGCGCGGCTGACAGTCAGGTTTCGTTCGGCCAGATATTTTTTCACATAACCGTAGGCAGTCTTCTCCGCAACGGTGCCGATCGTTCCGGCGCGGAAGACATGGCTCGCTCCGAACATCTCAATGCAGTATTGATGCGCTCGAGACTGGTATTCGCCGGAGAAGTTCAGGTCGATATCCGGTACCTTGTCGCCGCCGAAGCCCAGAAATGTCTCAAACGGGATATTAAAGCCGTCCTTGACCAGCTTTTCTCCGCACTGCGGACACAGCGCGTCCGGCAGATCAGCGCCGCAGTTGACGCCCTCCGGCACGTCAAAGCTGCAATATTTGCATTTCGGGCAGCGATAGTGCGCGGGAAGCGAATTGACCTCGGTAATGCCCGACATGAACGCCACGAGCGACGAGCCGACCGAGCCTCTCGAGCCGACCAGATATCCGTGCTCCAGAGAATTTTGCACCAGCTTCTGCGCGGACATGTAAATGACATCGTAATGACAGTTGATAATATCGCCCAGCTCCGTCTCCACGCGCTTCGTCACAAGCTCGGGCGGATTCTCGCCGTAGAGACGGTGCAGCTTGCCATAGACCAGAGCTTTCAGGTCTTCAACGGAATTTTCGATCTTCGGCGCGAACAGATTATGCGGCACCGGTCGCACCGTATCGCACATATCGGCAATGCGGTTCGGATTGGTGACGACGACCTCGAACGCCTTTTCCGTGCCCAGATAGGAAAACTCCTCCAGCATCTCGTCCGTCGTGCGGAAATAGAGGGGATTTTCCCGGTCGCAGTCGGCAAAGCCCTTGCTGGCAAGCAGGATGCGGCGGTAGATCTCGTCCTCCGGGTCAAGGAAATGGACGTCGCCCGTCGCACAGACGGGCTTCCCCAGCTCCTCGCCGAGCCGCACGATGGTACGGTTAAACTCACGGAGCTGTTCGACGCTCTCCGCGATCCCGTCGGCAAGCATGAACATATTATTGCTCAGCGGCTGGATCTCCAAAAAGTCGTAAAACGACGCGATACGCTTCAGCTCAGCCTGACTCTTATGGTTGATGACCGCCTGAAACAGCTCGCCCGCCTCGCAGGCGGAGCCGATAATAAGGCCCTCGCGATACTGCATCAGCTCGGACTTCGGCATTCTCGGATTGCGCTTGAAAAACTTCAGATGTGCGTCGGAGATGATGTGATACAGGTTGCGCAGACCGGTCTGATTCTTTGCAAATACGATGATATGCTTGGTGCGGCGGTCGGTGATATGTCCGCCGCTGCGAAGCTTCGCCATGCATTCGTTGACCCCGCTCAGATCGGCTACGCCCTTTTCCTCCATCATTTTGGCAAAGCGCAGATAGAGGTAGCCGCAGGTCAGCGCATCGTCCGAAGCGCGGTGATGGTTGAATTTCGGCAGACTCAGCGCATCGGCCACGATGTCAAGCTTGTGCTTGCTGAGCTGAGGCATCAGATTCTGCGAAAGCACGAGCGTGTCGATATACGTCGGCTCAAACGGAATATTCAGCTTTTCGCAGGCCGCCGTCAGGAAGCCCACGTCAAAATCCGCGTTGTGCGCGACCATCGGCCGGCCCGCGCAGAATTTCAGGAACTCCGGGAGCACCTGCGCGATCTCCGGCGCATCGACCAGCATCGCATCGGTAATACCCGTCAACTCGATGTTTTTCGGATCCAGTCGACGCCTGGGGTTTACAAAGGATTGGAACGTGTCGACGACCTCGCCGCCGCGCAGGATCACCGCGCCGATCTCGGTGATCGCGTCGCGCACGGACGAAAGCCCCGTCGTCTCCAAGTCAAAGGCTACAAATTCGCCGCCCAGCGGCATATTCTGCTCCCCGTGTACGGCAATGCGGTCGTCGACGTCGTTGACATAGTAGCCCTCGCAGCCGTAGAGGATCTTTATGGGCTTGTCCGTTCCGGCGACCTTGTTCTTTCCGCTTGCCTTCAGCGCGTCGGGGAAGGAGGAAGCCACGCCGTGATCGGTAATGGCGATCGCCTGATGTCCCCATCGGGCGGCCGTCGCGACCGCCTCTCCGGTTTTGGTCAAGGCATCCATCATGGACATCGTGGTATGCAGATGCAGCTCCACGCGCTTTTCCGGTGCGGTGTCCTCGCGCTTCGGCGCTTGGCCCGGCATGATGGCAAACGGTTTGATTACAACCTCCTTGTTGTAATCATCATAGTCGATTTTTCCCTGAACGCGCAGCCATTGACCGGGCTTGTTCACGCCGTCGACGATCGGCTTTCCCGTGTCGCCCTTGAAGTAGCCGTTGATGCGGATAGAAGCGGTGTAGTCCGTCATGTCAAACGAAATGACCGTCGCGGCGCCCTTCTTGATGTCGCGGTGGTCGACGGAAAAGACCTTGCCCTCGACGATGACCCGCTCATCCTGACGGTTGACATTGATTTCCGACATGGGCATGGCGTCGCCCTTAAACGGCTTGCCGTAGATGGTCTTCGGCCCCTCGGGCTTCTTTTCCGGTGTCTGCGTAAAGGCGGCTGCGGGGATAGCGGCCATCGCCTCCTTGCGGATGCGCTCCGTTTCCTCAAACAGCGCGGTGCCCTCGACGGCATTGCCGCAGTGTACCGTGATCTTCGTTTCCACGCCGAAACGGCGGTAAATATACTGCTCCGCAAGAGGAAGATGCGACGTGAGCTGGTCCCTGCCGTTCGCGCGGAGCTGCAGCTCCGTCCGCTCAGGACCGAACTGCCAGTGCGCCCCGGCAAGGATCGCCGCCGCCGGCGAGTAGGCGCCGACGAGCACGCGGTTCAGCTCCGTTCCGTCGAAGCGGGAAAGCGCCTCCGGCGGAAAGCTCGGCTCAAGCGTGACGCGGTAAAAGCCGTAAAGCTCCGCAAGCTCCTTCTGCACCCTTCGCAGCAGGTCGTCCGCCACATAGCGGTCAAAGCGCACCGAAAGCGTTACGGTGCGCTGTTCGCGGTCGATCTCGGCAGAACAAACCGCTGCCTGCTCCAAAGCTGCATACAGCGGTTCGTCCGGCTCATATTCCAGAAACATTTTTAAAAATGGGTACGAATCCATTTCATTCTCCTAGTACTTGATACCCGGTTCTGAGCGGGCCTTTTGAAGCATTCGAGTGCCGTACGGCCTTAGGGCAGCACCGCACAATTCGGCAAGCAGATTCGGCAAAGCGCGTCGACGCAATTGCGCTGTGCTGCCTTAATATAACCGTCACAGCTTCTCGATATAGCGAAGCAGCGCGGGCAGCAGCTCGTCATACGGAAGCTTTTCCTTCAGCTCGCCCTTGACGAAGATCACGCCGCAGCCGTCGCCGCCGGCGATCCCGACATCCGCCTCTCTTGCTTCTCCGGGGCCGTTGACGATACAGCCCATCACCGCGACGGTGATATCCTTGTCACAGCCCGCCAGCGCGGCCTCGACCTGTTTGGCAAGGCCGATCAGATCGATCCTCGTCCGTCCGCAGGTCGGGCAGGAGATCAGGTTCACGCCCCTGCGAAGCCCCGCAGCCTTTAAGATGGCCTTTGCCGCCTTGACCTCCTCGACGGGATCGTCCGTCAGCGATACGCGGATCGTATCTCCGATGCCCATGCACAGCAGGCCGCCGATCCCCATGGCGGATTTGATCGTCCCCATGTACTTTGTGCCCGTCTCGGTCACGCCGAGATGCAGCGGGTAATCCGAACGCGCGGAAAACAGGCGGTACGCCTGCATCATCAGCGGAACGGAGCTGGACTTCATCGATACGCAGGTATCGTAAAAGCCGAATTTTTCCAGCAGCGCAATGTGGGAGAACGCGCTCTCCACCAGCGCCTCGGGCGTAGGATGCCCGTATTTTTCCAGCAGGCCCTTGTCCAAGCTTCCGCCGTTCACCCCGATGCGGATCGGGATATGATGCGCCTTGCAGCAGTCCACGACCGCCTTGACGCGGTCCTCGCCGCCGATGTTGCCGGGATTGATGCGGATCTTCGACGCGCCGCCCTCTGCGGCGGCAATGGCCAGCCGATAGTCAAAATGAATATCGGCCACCAACGGGAGCGGCGAACGCGCGGCGATCTTCCCGAACGCCTCGGCTGCCTCCATGTCCAGCACAGAGAGCCGCACGATCTCACAGCCCGCGTTTTTCAGCGCCGCGATCTGCGCCAGGCAGCCCTCTACATCGGTGTTCGGAATATTCAGCATGGATTGGATCGAGATCGGCGCGCCGCCGCCGATCTTTACATCTCCGACTGTGATCTGTCTCGTCATTTCAGCCTCCGAATATCTGGAAGATGTCCTTAAAGGTAATAAACGCCATAAACGCCAGCAGCAGCACCATAAAGCCCGCGTGCAGATAGCCCTCGTACTTGGGGTTGATCTTTCGCCGCAGGAGCTTCTCCGCCGCAGCCGTCACCAGCAGGCACACCACACGCCCGCCGTCCAGCGCGGGAATGGGCAGCAGATTCATAACGGCCAGATTCACCGCAATAAACGCAAAGAGGATGAACACGCTCTGCACGCCGATGCCGACCGTCTCGGCCTTTGCGCTCTCCTTGGAGACCTCGGAGACGATCCCGACCGGGCCGGACATGTCCTTGATCCCGGCCTTGCCGGTAAAGAGGTCCTGTAAGCCCATGCGCACCAGACGCGCAAAATCGCGGCATTCGTTCCAAGAATAGGAAAGCAGGCTGCCGACGGTCTTTTTGTCTACGCCGATGGTGAAGCCGTACCGCAGCTCGCCGTTGTCACTGTAATCGCGGCTGATCGGCACATCGCGAAGCACCAGCTTTTCGCCGTTCCGGCGGACGGTGATGTCCTGCTTGCCATCGGTATCGCGGTCAAGCAGCATCGTGATATCCGCGCCGACATAGACATGCTCGCCATTGATCGCCACAAGCTCGTCGCCCGGCTGCAAATAGTCTTCAAAGGGCCGTCCGGGCACGATATCGGTAAGCTTCGTATTGGTAAACCCCTCCGCCGTCACGCCGAACAGCACGAGCAGGATCAGAAAGCCCGCCAGAAAATTCATAAAGGAACCCGCGACCAGAATAATCAGTCTTTTCCAGACCTTGGCATTCGAGAAGGCGCGCGGGTTCTCGCTGTCGCCGTCCTCGCCCTCCATGGCGCAGTAGCCGCCGACGGGGATGCAGCGCAGGGAATACGTCGTTTCGCCCTTTGTCCTTTTCCAGATCGCAGGGCCCATAAACAGGGAGAACTCATTGACCTGCACGCCGAAAAGCTTCGCCGTGATAAAATGTCCGAACTCGTGTACAAGGATCAGCAGTCCGAAAAGCAGGATCGCCAGAACAACATAAAAAACGGTCAAGGTATCTACCTCATTTCCGCTCGAACACCGCCGCCCGTGCAGCGGCATCCGCGCTTAAAATTTCGTCCAAGGTCGGCTCCGCCGCAAAATCGACGGTCTGCATGGCGCGGCGCACCAGACGCGGAATGTCATAAAACCCGATCTCGCCGTTCAAATACCGCGCGACCGCCGCCTCGTTGGCGCCGTTCATGACCGCGCAGGCGTTGCCGCCCTTCTGCGCCGCCTCCTTTGCAATGGCAAGGCACGGAAACGCCGCTTCGTCCGGCCGATCGAACGTGAGCGCGCCGCAGGTCAGAAGGTCCAGCGGCTGTGCGGGGTTTTCGGCACGGTACGGGTAGGTCATCGCCAGACGGATCGGCACGCGCATATCCGGGACGCCGAGCTGCGCCATGACCGCGCCGTCTCGGAACTCCACAAGCGAGTGTACGATGCTTTGACGGTGGATCACCGCCTCGACCTTATCCGCCGGAAGATCATACAGGCGCATCGCCTCGATGATCTCCAGTCCCTTATTCATCAGTGTAGCGCAGTCGATGGTGATTTTATTCCCCATTCGCCAGTTCGGATGCTTTAAGGCGTCATCCTTCGTCACATTTTTAAGCTCCTCGGGCGATCTCCCGTAAAACGGCCCGCCGGAGCAGGTCAGAATCAATCTGCGAATCTCCGACCGATCGCGGCAGCCCATCAGACATTGAAAAATCGCCGAATGCTCCGAATCTACGGGGACGATCTGCGCACCGTATTCCCGCGCGGCGGCCATGACCAGCTCGCCGGCACAGACGAGCGTTTCCTTATTGGCAAGCGCAATGCGCTTTTTCTTTTTGATCGCGGCCAGCGTAGGGCGCAGGCCGACCATACCGACCACCGCAGTCACGACGGTGTCCGCCTTATCGTACTCCGCCGCGGCGATCAGGCCCTCCATGCCGGAAAGAATGCGGATATCCTGCCCCGACAGAGCGTCGCGCAGCTCGTCCGCCGCCCGCTCCGTCGCCATAACCGCAAGCTCCGGGTGGAACTTACGGCACTGCTGCGCCATGCGCTCGACATTCGTTCCCGCCGTCAGCGCCGCGACCGGAACGGAAAGCTGCTCTGCCACCTCCAGCGTTTGCCGCCCGATGGACCCGGTCGAGCCTAAAATCGACAGATAGTTCGTCATATCACTTTACCGCGAAGGGGATCAGCAGAAGCAGGATCTCCGTCAGCGGTGCGACGACCATCGTGCTGTCAAAGCGGTCGAGAATGCCGCCGTGCCCGGGGATCAGGTTGCCGTAATCCTTGATGCCGACCTGCCGCTTCACCACGGACAGCGTCAGATCGCCCACGATTGAGGCCACCGCGCCGAGCACGCCGTAGATTGCCGCATAGAAGTAGTTGACCTGTGTAAAGCCGAAGCATTTGCTCAGCAGCGCCGTGTAGCCGACCATGACCAGCACATTGCACACCGCGCCGCCGATCGCGCCCTCGACCGTCTTTTTCGGGCTGACGACAGGCGCAAGCTTATGTTTTCCGCAGGCCCTGCCCACAAAATACGCACCCGTATCCGCGATCATCGAAAGCAGGAAGGCCGTGATGATATAGAACTCGCCGCCGTCCATGCCGCGCAGGCGCACCAGCGCTCCCAGAAGGAACGGATAGACGATGCCGGAAAAGAGCGCCGCCGAAAGCGACGTAAACGAGAGCTTCGTATGTCCCGCCAGCAGCTCGCAGAACAGCGCGGTAAAATAGACGAACAGGCCGATCAGCGCACAGCTCCAGAGCGTCTGCTCCGAAACGACCGCGCAGGCGCGCAGCCATGACCACATAACGACTGCGGCGGACATGAGCGCGGTATAGGTCAGAATGCGCTTATGCTTCAGCAGGCCCGTGCGCCAGAGCATTTCGTATGCGCCGATCATGCAGGCGGCGGCAAACAGGATCGCCGTTGCGACCGGCGGCAGCAGCAGGACGATCGCAAGCAGCAGCGGAATGCCGGCGACTGCGGACAAAATTCGAATCAGCATATTTTTATTTTGCACCTCCAAAGCGGCGGTTCCGGCGGTTAAAGGCCGCGATCGCCTTTTCCAGTTCCTCGGGGCCGAAATCCGGCCAGAGGACATCTGTAAAATAATATTCGCTGTAGGCCGACTGCCATAACAGGAAATTGGACGTCCGCAGCTCGCCGCCCGGGCGGATCACCAGCTCCGGGTCGGGCACGCCTGCGGAATACATCAAATCGGAAAAACGCTCCTCGGTCAGGTCCTCGGGGCGGCACTTCCCTTCCGCACAGTCGCGGGCGAACTGCCGCGCGGCGCGGACCACCTCGGCGCGCCCGCCGTAATTCAGGCAGAAATTGACCTGTACGCCCTCGTATTTTTTGGAGCGCTCGACCGCGGTCCGCGCTTCTTCCTGAAGCTCCGGCGACAGGCGCGTCAGATCGCCGAAGAAGCAAAAGCGGACGCGATTCTTGTCCATATCGGCAATCGCCTCGCGCAGATAGCGCTCCAGCAGCTCCATGATCGCGTCGACCTCCTCCTCCGAGCGTTTCCAGTTCTCGGTGGAGAAAGCGTAGACCGTCAGATACTTCAGTCCGATGGATTTTGCATAATTGGCAATGGTGCGGAATGCCTCCGCGCCGACCTTATGGCCCGCCTGCCGCGGCAGGCCGCGTTTTTTCGCCCAGCGTCCGTTCCCGTCCATGACGATAGCGATATGCGTCGGAACGGTGCGCGGCGGCGCGGGCTTTGTTTTTCTGAACAGCATAGAAATCTCCAAACGAAAGAACGGGCGGGTCTGTACCGCGTCGCGGCAGGCCGACCCGACCGTTCCGATGGTCAAATAAAAGCTTTTGGGTTGTGAAACATGAAGTTCCGACACGGGGCGTCGGGGACGCCGCCCCCTACACAGCGGGCGAAGCCCGCCGTTATTCGCTGTTCACTTCACGAAATCGACAGTACCTAGGCGGCGGGCCGATGAGGGCATCGGCTTCTGCGTGTGACAGGACAGCGAGAGATTTTGCTGCAAGTCAAGGTTTGAACGGCGCAGGAATACTATGTGTATTTCAAGCCGTTCAAACCGCAGGATTGCGGCAAAAGATCCGCCGCCTTACAGCTCCATGAGTTCCTTTTCCTTCACAGTGCAGGCCTCGTCGACCTTCTTGATATACTTGTCGGTCAGCTCCTGAAGATCCTTTTCCGCCTTCTTCTGGTCGTCCTCGGTGATCTCCGAGTCCTTCTTCAGCTTCTTGATATAGTCCATGGCATCGCGGCGGATATTGCGGACGGCGACCTTGGCGTCCTCGCCGTACTTGCGGACCTGCTTGGCCAGCTCCTTACGGCGTTCCTCGGTAAGCTGCGGGAAAACCAGACGGATCACGCGGCCGTCGTTCTGCGGGTTGATGCCCAGCTCGGAGGTCTGGATCGCCTTTTCGATCTTCTTGAGCAGGGAGCCGTCCCACGGCTGAATGACCAGCGTGCGGGCATCGGGCGAGGAAATGGTGCCGACCTGACCGACGGGCGTATCTACGCCGTAGTATTCCACGACGATGCGGTCAAGCACACGGGCATTGGCACGGCCCGCGCGGATCGCGCCGAAGTCCTCCTGCAAAATATCAAGGGTCTTGTCCATCTTCCGGGTGTATTCTTTGAAATCAACTGACATTTTATTTTTCCTCCTTAACAACTGTTCCGATTTTTTCTCCCATCACGACGCGCAGGATATTCTGCGGGTCCTTCAGGGCAAAGAGTATAATGGGGATATGATTGTCCATCGACAGAGAAGTCGCCGTGCTGTCCATTACCATCAGATGGCGGGCAAGCACCTCCTGATAGCTGATCTCGTCAAACTTCACGGCATCCGGGTTCGTTGCCGGGTCGTCGGAATAGACGCCGTCGATGTTTTTCGCCAGCAGGATCGCGTCGGCGTTGATCTCTGCGGCGCGGAGCACCGCTCCCGTGTCCGTGGAGAAAAACGGGTTTCCGGTGCCGCAGCCGAAAATGACCACGCGGCCCTTTTCCAGATGGCGGATGGCCTTACTGCGGATATACGGCTCGGCAATACGGTTCATCTCGATCGCCGTCTGCACACGGACGGGGACCTCCCGCTGCTCCAAGCTGTCGGCCAGCGCAAGGCAGTTGATGACCGTCGCCAGCATACCCATGTGGTCGGCACGGGTGCGCTCCATACGGTCGCCGCCGTCCTTCAGTCCGCGCCAGAAATTGCCGCCGCCGACTACAATGCCCACCTGCACGCCCGCCTCGACGCACTGCTTGATCACATCGCACACACTGCCGATCACATCAAAATTCAGTCCGCGGTGGGCATCTCCCGCAAGCGCTTCGCCGCTGATCTTCAGAAGCACCCGACGATACTTCGGCTCGTTCATGGGGAACCACTCCTTTTATTCAGAATTTTATCTGCTTCTGTTATTCTATAATAATTTCGTCCGCTTGACAACCGAAATTTCATTTTTTCACAGATTGTTTTCAAATTTTTCCGCCGAGCGGAAGTTTTTCGGCAAATTCCCTGCGTTCCGCCTTGCGAAATCTCGAATTATGAGCTATAATAATAGCCAGTTTTCTATCGGGAGGATAAAAAAGATGGCTGAATCCAAAAATTTTATCGAAGCCTTTGTGCAGGAGGACATCGCCGCAGGCGGTCAGTTTGAGGGCTTGCAGGTCCACACCCGTTTCCCGCCCGAACCGAACGGCTATCTGCACATCGGTCACTGCAAGGCGCTGTGCATCGATTTCGGCACGGCGGAGAAGTTCGGCGGCATCTGCAACCTCCGCATGGACGACACGAATCCCGCCAAGGAGGACGCCGAATACGTCGAGGCCATTCAGGACGATATCCACTGGCTGGGCTTTGACTGGGGCGACCGTTTCTTCTACGGCTCGGATTATTTTGAGAAGGACTACGAATACGCCGTCGAGCTGATCAAGAAGGGTCTGGCCTACGTCTGCGATCTGAACGCCGATCAGTTCCGCGAATATCGCGGCGACATCGGAAAGCCCGCCGTTTCCCCCTACCGCGACCGCAGCATAGAGGAAAATCTCGATCTCTTTGAGCGCATGAAGAACGGCGAGTTCCCGGAAGGCTCCCGCACGCTCCGCGCCAAAATCGATCTTGCCAGCAGCAACTTTAACATGCGCGACCCGGTCATCTATCGGATCCGTCATATCCACCACCACCGTCAGGGCGACAAATGGTGCATTTATCCCATGTACGACTTCGCGCATCCCATTCAGGACGCGCTCGAGGGCATCACGCACAGCCTCTGCTCGTTGGAATTTGAGGCGCACCGTCCGCTCTACGACTGGGTCGTGAGCAATGTCTCCATTCCTTACCACAAGCCCCGCCAGATCGAATTTGCCCGTCTCGGCATCGATCACACCGTCATGTCCAAGCGGAAGCTCCGTCTTCTGGTGGAGACGGGCCGCGTTTCGGGCTGGGACGATCCGCGTATGCCGACGCTCTGCGGCCTGCGCCGACGCGGCTACACCGCCCATGCCATCCGAAGCTTCTGCGAGCGCATCGGCGTGGCAAAGACCGCCTCTACCGTCGAATACGCCTTCCTTGAGCACTGTCTGCGCGAGGATCTGAACGAGACTGCCGAGCGCACGATGGCGGTGCTGCATCCCGTTAAGCTCATCATCACCAATTATCCCGCCGGTCAGTCGGAAACCTTTGAGGTTGAAAACAATCCCGTACACCCCGAGCAGGGTACGCATACCATCACCTTCAGCCGCGAGCTTTGGATCGAGGCCGAGGACTTTCTGGAAGCGCCGATCCCGAAATATAAGCGGATGTACCCCGGCAATGAAGTACGCCTGAAGGGCGCTTACCTCGTCACCGCGACCGGCTGCAGGAAGGACGAAAACGGTCAGATCGTCGAGATCTACGCCGAATACGATCCCGATTCCCGCGGCGGCAATCCTGCCGACGGCCGCAAGGTCAAGGGCGCTACGATCCACTGGGTCGATGCAGCCACCTGCGTCGACGCGGAGGTCCGTCTGTATGACAATCTGTTCTCCGACCCGCAGCCGGACGGCCCGGACAAGGATTTCCTCTCCTGCATGAACCCCGAATCTCTCACCGTTCTGAACGGCTGCAAGGTCGAAGCCGCCTTGGTGGAGGACGCCAAACGGTTTGACGCCGTCGGCCCCCGCCGTACCGCTAAGACCGCACCGTCGTATCAGTTCATGCGCGTCGGTTATTTCTGTATGGATAACCGCGACTGCACGGCGGAGCACCTCGTTTTCAACCGTTCCGTCAGCCTGAAGGACAGCTATAAGCCGACGCAGGCCTGACGCGGCAGCGGCCCGCATTCCTGACAACAAAAGCCTCCCGGGATCTCAGCGATCCCGGGAGGCTCAGGCTGTCAAAGAACCCATGCTTCCGAAGGACGAAAGCATGGGTTCTTTGACAGTCCGGAAAAAATGAAATGCTTTCACTGCCTTCCGGCTCAAGAAAGCTCTGACCGGATCGCCGCAACGACTGCGGACGATCCGGTCAGAGCTTTTCTAACGAAAAAGCAAGCCGACCGCCAGCCATGCGATCAAAATCGGCGCCGCGCCGAGCAGCATCCATGCGATCGGCGGAAGTCCGCGTTTTCTTTTTTGCTTCCGTTCAGTCAGATAGCTGTCCGCCGCCCTTCGCGCCTGGTCCAGCAGCTCCCGCTCTCCGATGCCCGATTTTTCCAGCGCATCCTCCCGGAGCAGAAAAATCGCCTGCTCAAACGGCTTGTCGGCAGGTGCCTTGACGACCACAACCTGCCGCGTATTTCCCTTGACCATACCATCGCCTCCTAGTTTGGAGTCTTGCCATATTCCGTGGGAAATCATACCAAGCTCCGGCCAAAATCTTTTGCTTTGATTCAAAAAACAAGCGCCGCCTGCGATTTGCAGGCGGCTCTGCTTAAACTATCATTTGTCATTCCTCCGACTCGGTCGGAAGCTCAGCGGGCATTTCTTCGTTCGCCTCAATAAGCGGCAGATACCAGTCTTCATAGTAATAGGGCCGCGTTTCTTCGTCCACATCATCCCAAACGATGCCCCACGGGCGCAGGAGCAATACATAGTCGAAGCTGCCGCCGGTAGTGGAGAACGTTCCTTCGATATAAATACAGTCGCTGATCTCCAATGCATCCGATTCAACGACCCAATCGCCCTGTTCGATCGTGACCGGGCCAAACTGTCCGGAACGCGAAACCAGCTTGCCGTTGCCGTTCTGCGAGGCCGTAAAGGTCAGCTTAACGCTGCCATACGGAAACCGCTCCGTCGTGCTCTCATCCCATATCACCATCGAAGCGTCGCCGGTGTCATTCAGCTCGATGCGTGCGCAGGTGTCCCACCAGTATTGATCCATACCCTCGTACTGCCCGGTGCAGTTGTCCATGAGCCACCAGCCGTACCAGTCGCCGTCCCAATACTGCGTCTCGTCTCCGTCGCCCTGCTCCGACGGCGTCCGCAGATATTCGCGGACCTCGTCCGGCTTCGGCTCCTCGTCATAAGACCGCACAAAGCGGAACTCTCCGTCCTCGGCACGGAGCGTCAGCAGCTCATCCTCCAGCGTAAAGGGAAGGACATCTCCGTTGTCGAGGTAGAACGCGCGGCTGTGCAAGGTGCAGTCGATGACCTCGGAGCCGTTGAAGAAGGTGGCCGTTCCGTCGCCCGGGAAGATCACAAACAGCGGATATTCGCCGGGGAAGTCGTCCTGTGTGAACGTCTTTTTCCCGATCGTCGCATCCTCGAAGACATACCAGCCCTCAAGGCGGATCCGTTTTTCAAACAGGCCGCAGCCGCCCAAGCCGAGCAGGAGCGTCAGCGTGAGCAGCAGACAGATCAAACGTTTCATGGCAATTCCTTTCCCGGGAAGCGTATTCCCGCAGACAGTCTGTATTTTACGTTTGCGGAAGCGCCGCGCTTTTCCTGCGGCGCAATGCCTCTTTCATATTATCATGGATCCGTCGATCTGTACAGAGAAATTTTTCTGTCCGATTCATTGCACCGCCCAGCATTTTATGCTATACTTGTTATATTAATAAACCGACACGGAGGAAGCTTATGAAAAACTGTCAGGAAGCCCTGTGTACATGGCTCAACGAGGGCGTTTCCCCTTACCATACCGTCGCCGCTGCGGCGGACTATCTTACAAAAGAGGGTTTTCGGGCGCTGCCGCTCGACGCGCCCTTTTCCGTCGAGCGCGGCGGAAAGTATTTTGTCAAAAACGGCACGTTCCTCGCCGCCTTCGCCGTCGGCCGGGAACCGACCTTCTTTCGCATTGCCGCCGCGCATACCGACTGGCCCTGTCTGCGCGTCAAGCCGTCGCCGGAGCTGGTGAGCGGCGGCTGCTGCAAGCTGAGCGTCGAGCCTTACGGCGGCGCGATCTACAACACATGGATGGACCGTCCCCTGTCGCTGGCCGGTATCGCCATGCTCCGCACCGAGGACCCGATGCACCCGGAAACGCGCCTCGTCAAATGGGACAGGCCGCTGCTGACGGTGCCGAATCTTGCGATCCATCTCAATCGCGAGGTCAACAAGGGCGTCGCGGTCAGGCCCAACGTCGATCTGCTGCCGCTTTGCCGCACGGTCGAGAAAACTTGGAGCAAGGACGGCTATCTGCTCGGAGAGCTGGCCGCCCGTCTCGGCGTGGAGAAGGACGCGATCCTCTCCTATGAGCTGTATGCTTATTGCGCGGAAAACGCGCAGCTCGTCGGCTTCGAGAACGATTTCCTCTCCTCTCCCCGTCTGGACAATCTGACCTCCGTCCACGCCTGTCTGCACGGTCTGACACATGCGCAGGCTGTCGGCGTCAACGTGGCGGTGCTCTATGACAACGAGGAGATCGGCAGCAACACCCGGCGCGGCGCCGACAGTGCAACGCTTTCCGTCATTCTGGAAAAGCTGGGGCTTTCTCTGGGCATGGACCGCGCGGCCCTGCTCGATGCCTGCACAAAGGGGATGCTGCTGTCCTGCGACGCGGCGCACGCAGCACATCCGAACCACATGGAGTTTGCCGACCCCACCTGTGCCCCGACGCTCAACGGCGGCGTGGCGCTCAAGCGCAGTCCGCGCTATTCCTCCGAGGCGGAGACCTGCGCGGTCGTTCAGGCGCTCTGCGCCCGTCATGAAATTCCGCTGCAAATGTACATGAACCGCGCCGATCTGCCCGGCGGCAGCACGGTCGGCTCAATGGCTTCGGCTCTGATGGCAATGCCTGCGGCGGATGTCGGCGTTCCGCTTCTCGCCATGCACTCGGCGCGGGAGCTGATGGGAGCGCACGATCAGGATGCGCTGTGTCGGCTCTGCGAAGCCTTCTTTAACGACTGACGGAGAGGAGCGCCATGAAACGACTGTCCACGATCCTTGCGGCGGCGCTTCTGTTCGCCGTGCTGCTTTCCTCGGTCTCTTTCGCAGGAAAGCTTTCCGTCGATGGCTATGATTTTCCGGACGATTGGAGCCGTGACGCGCTGGTGTTCGCCGTCGAAAACGGCATTCTCCAAGGCGATCGGCATCACGATCTGAAGCCGCAGGACAACATCACCCGCGCAGAAATGGCGGCGGTGCTGGTGCGCCTGCTGGGCGCGTCGGAGCCGTCCGATCTGTCCGCATTTCGGGACATACCGAGCGGTGCATGGTACAGCGCCGAGCTTTCCTGCGCCGTGCGGGCGGGAATCTTCAGCGGTGTTTCTTCAACGCGAATGGAGCCGGACGCACCGATCACCCGCGAACAGGCGGTAACGGTGCTGTGCCGTACGTTCGGCATCGTCTCGGAGAGTCGGGAGACCTATCTCGTTTTCTCGGACAGCGGCAGCATTTCCGACTACGCACGCGACTGCGTAAGCGCCATGAAGGAGCTTGGCGCCGTACAGGGCTACGGCGACGGCACCTTCCGTCCCAAAGCGCCGATCACCCGCGCGGAAACGGCGCAGATCCTCTACAACTATCTCGACACGATCGCCGATTCTCCCGAGGAGCTTCCCGCTTCGGGCCGCGTTCTCTACCGCGGCTCGGCGGCTCTGCCCGAAACGCTGGCACTGGACGGAACGCTGATCCTCGGCGCGGCCATGCCTGCGACGCTGACGGTCGGGTCTTGGAGCGTCACGGGCGATCTGGTCCTTCACACAGGCGCTGATACCGCCGCCGAGCTGAACGGACTGACCGCACGGCGGCTGGTCTGCGCGGCGGTCAGCGGCAGCGTGAGCGCAAACGTGCAGTCGGTCTGGCTCTGGGGCGGCGGCATGACCTACAACGGTTCTCCCGAAGCTCTGACCGTCATGGGCGGCATACATACCGTAAACGGAAGCTGTACCGCCGCAGATGTGCGCGGCGGTGCGCTGACTCTGAACGGCAACACCGGAAAGGCCGCGCTGGCGGCGCGGACCACGCTGACCCTGAACGGGAACGCGGAGGAAGCGGCGCTCAACGGCAGGCACTGCACGCTCGACGGCAGCGGTCATGTCGGCACGGTGCTCGTCGACGGGCAGGACTGCACCGTCTCCGTTTCCTACGACACGCTTCGCGATCTCATTGCCGAACGCTACAAGCAGGAGCACGACAGCGCTTTGGGCGTCGTACAGACCATGCGCGTTCCCTGCTCGGCGCGGTACGATACGGCGCTCTATGCCAACAAGAATCTGACGGGCTATATCCGTTCGCTCCCGGAGGACACGATCGTCTATAACGAATGGTATCCCGCAGGAAACGCAATGTTCGTCTCCTGTTCGGACGGAAAGAGCGGATGGGTCGACCGCTGGGATTTCTACATTTCGGAAAGCCGCACGACGGACGGTACACTGGACTATTCCGACGCCGTCAAGGAGGGCTTTGTCGATCTTCGGCACTACGACAGCGAGACGGAGTATCTGGTCTGGTGCAGCCGCTATACGCAGAAGGTCATTGTCTTCCAAGGCCGCAAGGACCACTGGAAGGTCATCCGCACCTTCCCCTGCTCCACCGGCTCGAACTTCACACCGACGCCGGTCGGCACCTACAGCATCTATGCAAGGACTTGGCGCTGGGAGTTTGATTACTACTACGTCAACAGAGTATCGATCTTTAACGGCGGTCACGCGTTTCATACCATTTTGTTTGATTACGACGGAGACGTCTACGACGGCCGCGTCGGGATCCCGCTGTCGCACGGCTGTGTGCGAATGCGTCCCGCCGACTGCCAGTATATCTATGAGCTTCCCATGGGCACGCGCGTCGTGATCTACTGATACGGTCCGTTTGGTTTTTTGCAGCATCTGCTCGTTTTCGAGTAGATGTTGCTTTTTTTGCGGTAATATGGTATGATGATTTTATATGAGGAAAAATGAGAAAAGAGGGAGGACGGTGCGATGCGGCGGCTTGCGATCATTGTTCTGTGCATATTTCTTTTGACGCTGACGGTCAGCGCCGCCGGCGACGAGATCACCGACCTGACCGGCGACATAACGGTCGACGCTTCGGGAACATGCCGTCTGACGGTTCGGGCGGACATCACCTTTACGACCGCGCCGCGCGAGGTCGTTTTCCCGCTCGGCGCAGGTGCGCGGGACATTTCCGCCACGGGCGGCAGCTTCTCCGCGCGTACCGTCAACGGCGTGAAATGCGTGGTGTTCAAGAGCGACATTGGCTTTTCCGGGACGCAGACCTTTACATGCAGTTATCGCCTGCCCGTTTCGGCGGCGGAAACGGAAACGGGGCAGCGCTTTGTTCTGTATTTCCCGCCGATCGGCTGGGATTATCCCATCGACCGCTTTTCGGTCCGCGTTCAGCTCCCGTTCGAGCCGGAAACGCTCCCGACATGGGAAAGCGCGTACTACGGCGACGTGGTCGACAACTATCTGGATATCGAGATGGACGGCGCGGTGCTGACCGCCTCCTCCCGGCAGATCTTTAAGGACCACGAAACGCTCACCATGACGCTCGACGCGCCTGCCGGTTCCTTCGACCTCCGAAATCTCCCGGGGCGCACGGCGTCCGTCGACCGTATCCTGTTCTATATTTTTCTCGGAGCAGCCTTTCTCTACTGGCTGCTGCGGCTGCGCGGAAGGCTGTTCCTCCCGAAGACGCGGCAGAGCCTTTCCGTCGAGTCGACCGCAGGAGAGATTCCCTGTCAGCTCTACGGTCGGGAGCCTGACGCTGCCGCGATGCTGGCACACTGGGGCAATCTGGGCTATATTTCCATCCACCGCAACCGACGCGGCCGTATCATTCTCGGCAAGCTGATGGACATGGGCAACGAGCGCAAGCCCGCCGAGCGCAAGCTGTTCCGCGCGATTTTCGGTAAATTTTCCACCTGCGACGCACAGAGCCTTCGCTTTCGGCAGGCCGTCTACAAATCAAGCGGGGCCATCCGGCGCGGCTGGGCCGTGCGTATCTTCGCAGGAAAAAGCGGCGACCCGCGCGTTCTGAAAATTCTCGGCCTGCTTGCGGGCGCCTCGGTCGGCGTTTTAGTATTCGATCTGATGCTGCCCGCCAACGGCTTCCGCTGGTTCTGGCTGCCTATTCTGTCGCTCATCTTCACCGCGTTGTGTCTGCCTGTTCAGTCGCTCGGTGGAAATCTCCTGTCGCGGCGGCGTCTGCTGCACATGGTCCTCGGACTTGTCGCGGCTGCGGCGGCACTGCTGTTCGGCTTCTGCGCAGGCTGTCAGGGAACGGTCGCGGCACTGCTCCTGTTCGAGCTGTTTATCGGGCTGCTGACGATGTTCGGCGGTCGGCGTACGCAGGCCGGCGAGGACATGCTCCGTCAGCTTCTCGGTCTGCGGAGATTTTTGCGCAAGCCCGACCGCGACACGCTCAATCGGCTGACGCAGGCCGACGCGCAGTATTTCTATCGAATGCTGCCGTTTGCGGAAATGCTGGGCGTCGCGTGGTTTTTCTCCAAGCGCTTCGGCGACCGCTACCTTGAGCCGTGCACATGGCTCTCCGATGCGCGGAAGACCACCGACACGGCAATGAGCTTTTATAAGCTCTACCGCGAGCTGATGACCGTGATCCGCGAAGAAAACTTTGTTCTGCCGAAGCTTCCGCGTCTGAATGCGCCGGGACGGCGCGTCAGGCGTTACCGCCGCCGTCCCGCAGCCGCGCATCCCAGTGCATCCGCTTCGCAGCGCCGTCCGAATGCACAGCGCCGTCCGCACCGTGCGCCGGAATACTATGATGATCGTGAGGAGCTGTCTTAATGGAGGAATATCAGTTTTTCGCGCTGCTGTCGCGAATGCGCTACATCACCCGCTGGGGCCTGATGCGCAACACCTTCTCGGAAAATATTCAGGAGCACAGCCACATGGTCGCCGTGCTGGCGCACGGCTTGGCCATGATCCGTCGGGACATTCTGGGACTTGACGCCGATCCCGAGCGCTGTGCCGTCGCCGCGCTGTATCACGACGCCTCGGAAATCCTGACGGGCGATCTGCCGACGCCGATCAAGTACTACAACCCCGAGATCAAGCAGGCCTACAAGCAGGTGGAATACGTCAGCGGCACAAAGCTGCTGAACATGCTGCCGAAGGAGCTTCGGGAAAGCTACGCGCCGCTGGTATACGAATCGGACGAGAGCGTACATGCCATCGTCAAGGCCGCCGACAAGCTTTCGGCGCACATCAAGTGCATTGAAGAGCTGAAGGCAGGCAATCAGGAATTTGAATCCGCCGCTGCACAGACGCGCATTGCCCTGACGGAAATGCACCTTCCGGAGTTGGATTGGTTCATGGAAAAGTGTCTGCCCGCCTTTGCGAAAAACCTCGACCAGCTTGAATAACGCGGCATAGCGGCGCCCCGATATAAATATGCACCGCCGAACCTCCCTTTGTATAGACTGTAGAAGACAAAGGGAGGTTTTATGTATGGAAACGACACTGAATTGTCTGAAGGAGGGCGAAGAAGGCCGCGTCATGTCGCTGGAAACGGGCGGATCCCTGCGTCGGCGGCTGCTGGATTTCGGGCTGATCGTCGGGACGCCCGTGCGCTGTCTGCGCAAAAGTCCGTGGGGAAGTCCGATCATCTACCGTGTGCGCGGCACGATGCTGGCCATTCGCGCCTGCGACAGCCGACAGATCCGGGTGGAACGATGCGGCTGATCGCGCTTGCCGGGAATCCGAACGTCGGAAAAAGCACGCTCTTTAATGCGCTGACGGGGAAAAACCAGCACACCGGCAACTGGCCCGGCAAGACCGTAGAGCTGGCGCACGGAAGCTGCGTCTATAAGGGCGAGGAATATGCGCTGACCGATCTGCCCGGCATGTATTCCCTGCTCAGCCGTTCGCCCGAGGAGGCTGTCGCGGAGGAATTTCTGCGCGACGGCGGCGCGGACTGCACGGTAGCGGTATGCGACGCGACCTGCCTTGAGCGCAGTCTGATCCTTGCGCTGCAGGTGATCGCGCTGAGCAGACGCGTCGTCGTCTGCATCAATTTAATGGACGAAGCGCAGCGCGCCGGTACGGAGATCGACGAGCGTGCGCTCTCGGCAATGCTTCAGGTCCCGGTCGTTAAAACGGCGGCCGGGAGCGGTCGGGGACTTGATGCGCTGATGGAGACGGTGCGCAGCGTCTGCGACGGCTTTGCCCCGCTGCACCCGCATCCCGTTTCCCCGACGGGAAAGGACGAGGCCGATCCCGACGCGATCGCAGCAGCGTATGTCGCCGAGGCACAACGGCTTGCAGCCGCCTGCGTCCGAACGGAAGCGCGGCCCAAGCGGGACTTGACGGAGCGTCTTGACCGCATCGCGCTACATCCCGTCTGGGGCTACGGGATCATGCTTCTCCTGCTGCTGGGTGTTTTCTGGCTGACGATCGAGGCGGCAAACTACCCCTCTCAGGGGCTGCAATGGTGCTTCGACCGCCTCGGTGCACTGCTGCAGACAGGCGCAAGGGCGCTTTCCCTTCCCGAATGGCTGCGCGGCGCGCTGCTCGACGGAATCTATGCGACATCCGCACGCGTGATTGCCGTCATGCTGCCGCCGATGGCGATCTTTTTCCCGCTGTTTACGCTGCTGGAAGACCTTGGTTATCTTCCGCGTGCAGCCTTTTTACTGGACGAACGCTTTCGCCGCGCGGGAGCCTGCGGCAAGCAGTCGCTCACCATGTGCATGGGCTTCGGCTGCAATGCGGCGGGCGTAACGGGCTGCCGCATCGTCGACTCGCCGCGCGAACGGCTGATGGCGATCGTCACAAACGCGTTTGTCCCCTGCAACGGGCGCTTCCCGGCGCTGATATTCCTGATCTCGCTGAGCTTCTCTCACGGCTCGGCGCTGATTGGCGCAGGACTTCTGACGCTGTGCGTGCTGCTGTCGGTCGTTATGACGCTGGCCGCCTCGCGCCTGCTTCACAAGACCGCCCTGCGCGGAGAGCCGTCCGCCTTCGTGCTGGAAATGCCGCCGTACCGTAGGCCGCACGTCCTGCGCATTCTTGCCCGCTCCGTCAAGGATCGGACGCTGCGCATTCTCGGACGCGCAGTGGTCGTCGCCGCGCCTGCCGGGCTGCTCGTATGGCTGCTGGCAAACATTTCCGTCGGTGACGCGCCGCTGCTGCAAACGCTGGCTGGATATCTGGACCCGATCGGCTCTTTGATGGGGCTGAGCGGCGCGGTCCTGCTCGCCTTTATTCTCGGCAGCCCGGCAAACGAGCTTGTCCTTCCGGTGCTCATCATGACGCTCACCGCAAGCAGCACGCTGTCCGAATCCGGCAGCGCCGCCATGGCGGAAATTCTGCTCGGAAACGGCTGGACATGGCAGCTTTCGCTGTGCACCATCGTCTTTTTCCTGTTCCATTGGCCGTGTACCACCACGCTCCTGACGGTCTATCGGGAAACGCACAGCAAAAAATGGACGCTTCTCGCTTTCCTGCTCCCGACGCTCTTCGGCGCGGCGCTGTGCTGCCTGCTTCAGCTGTTGCTTTGAATCTTGAAAAAATTTTTTACACCGTGCACAAAAAATGTGCTATAATGGAGCTGCAAAGATCCCGTCTTCATTGTCACAACCGTCGAAGGAGGATACCGTTATGAAAACGATCATTACCGTCAGCAGAGAATTTGGCAGCGGTGGCCGCAGCATCGGCAAGCTGGTCGCGCAGAGGCTCGGCTATGAGTTTTACGACTCCGCTCTGGTCAACGAGGTCGCGAAGCGCTGCGGCTTCTCTCCGCGCTTTATCGAGGAGAACGGAGAATACGCCAGCGCACGCAGCAGCCTGCTGTTTTCGCTCGCAACGGCAAGCCAGCCCACACTGGATTCCGTTTCAATGTTCGACAAGCTCTACATCGAGCAGTGCAAATTCATCGAGGAGCTTGCACAAAAAGGAAGCTGTGTGATCGTCGGCCGCTGCGCGGATTACATTCTGCGCGACCGCAAGGACTGTCTGCATGTTTTCATCCACGCCGACATGGAAAGCCGCGCGCGCCGCATCGTCGAGCGCTACGGTGAAAAGGACAAATCGCCCGAAAAGCGCCTGATCGAAAAGGATCAGAAGCGTAAGGTCTACTACAAGAACTACACCGGCAGAAGCTGGGGGCAGGCGCAGAATTACGATCTCTGCCTCGACAGCGGCACGCTGGGCGTAGAGCTTTGCTCGGAGCTGATCGTTCAGGCGGCGCAGGTATAAGCCGTTTGCGGCTGCGGTCTTCGTTGGAAGGCCGCAGCCGTCTGTTTTGTTATGCAAAAGCATAGCAGAATAAGGGCAGCACCGCATAATTCAGCGAGAGCATTCGGCGAGAGATTTTTTGTCGGGCCAAGGTTTGAAAAGCGCAGGAATACTCTGTGTATTTCAAACTTTTCAAACCGCTGGATCGGCGAAAAATATCCGGCGAAGGCGGAAGGTGCAATTATGCGGTGTTGCCTAAGAAATGTGCCGTTTCCTCGTCCCTGCGGGACGACCGGAAATGATGCACAAAAGCTTCATGCACCGGCATTTGCGCGTTTCCGCAGCGCTCATGCATGAAGTTTTATCGGCAAGCTCTGCACGGGCCGATTTGGATTTGACTTTTCCGTTTCTTTATTATATAGTAGGACGGTATAAAGCTTCCCGTGCGGACGGCGTACCAAGAAAAGCAGCGGAGCCGAGGCGCACGGATGCAGCAGCCCCGCCTCTCAACGGTCGGGCCGACCCTGCCGCGCTCCCGCACGGCAAAACCGAGGTGTCACTATGATCTCTATCCGAAATCAAGGAACGATTTACCGCGACGGCACACTGTGTCCCGCCGCGCAGCCCGATCCGCAGGCGCGTCAAAAAACGATGGCTTATCGAATTTTGCAGGCGCACAATACATCCGGCGACCCCCTGCGTCTCAAAATCAAATTCGACGCCATGGCCTCCCACGATATCACCTACGTCGGCATCATCCAGACGGCGCGGGCCTCGGGGCTTGAGCGCTTTCCGATTCCCTACGTTCTGACGAACTGCCACAATTCGCTCTGTGCGGTGGGCGGCACGATCAACGAGGACGACCATGTATTCGGCCTTTCGGCGGCAAAGCGCTACGGCGGCGAATTTGTCCCCGCGCATCAGAGCGTGATACACAGCTATATGCGCGAAATGTATGCCGGCGGCGGACGGATGATCCTCGGCTCGGATTCTCACACGCGCTACGGCGCTTACGGAACGATCGCGATCGGTGAGGGCGGTCCGGAGCTGGTCAAGCAGCTTTTGGGCAAGACCTATGACATCTCCTATCCGCGCGTCGTAGGCGTATACCTGAGCGGCAGACCCAAAGCGGGCGTCGGTCCGCAGGACGTAGCGCTGGCGCTGATCGGCGCGACGTTCCGGGACGGCACGGTCAAAAACAGCGTGATGGAATTTTTCGGCCCCGGTATTGCGAATCTGGCAATGGACTACCGCAACGGCATCGACGTGATGACCACGGAAACCGGCTGCCTGACCTCCGTCTGGGAAACGGACGACACCGTTCGCCGCAGTCTGGCCGCGCACGGCAGAGCCGACGCCTATCGGGAGCTGCATCCCGAAAACGGCGCATACTACGACGCGGTGATCGAGGTCGCGCTGGATCGGGTCGAGCCGATGATTGCGCTTCCCTTCCATCCCTCGAATGCCTACACCATCCGCGAGTTTAACGAAAACGCGGCCGATCTTCTTCACGCGGTCGACGCAGCGGCAACGGAAGCGCTCGGACTGAAGGCACCGCCGGAAAGCCTGCTGAAAAAGCTGCATAACGGCCGCTTTTATGCCGATCAGGGCGTAATTGCGGGCTGCTCCGGCGGGACCTATCAAAATCTGGTCAAAGCCGCCGAAATCCTGGGTGCGCACCGTTTGGGCAGCGGCGCATTCCGCTTGTCATGCTACCCGGCAAGTCAGCCCGTACTGATGGAGCTGATGCGTACGGGCGCGCTGGAAAAGCTGGCCGCGTCCGGTGCGGATATCCGCAGTGCGTTCTGCGGGCCGTGCTTCGGCGCGGGAGACGTCCCGGCAAACGGTGCATTCTCGATCCGTCATTCTACGCGCAATTTCCCGAATCGTGAAGGCTCCAAGCCCGGCGAGGGTCAGTCGGCCTTCGTCGCGCTGATGGATTCGCGGTCGATCGCCGCCTCCGCGCTCAACGGCGGCGCGGTCACGCCTGCCACGGAGCTGGAATGGCTTTCGGACGATCCCGCATTCGTGGATTACCGCTTCAACGACGCGCCGTACTGCCGCGTCTATCACGGCGTCGGAAAGCCCGATCCCCGGCAGCCGCTGGTGTTCGGTCCGAACATCGCCGACTGGCCGAAGCAGATCCCGCTTCCGGAAAACCTGCTCATCACCGTCGCTTCCGCGATCTACGACCCGGTAACGACCACGGACGAGCTGATCCCCTCCGGCGAGACCTCCTCCTACCGCAGTAACCCGCTCCGCCTGAGCGAATTTGCCCTGAGCCGCAAGGACCCGCAGTACGTCGGCCGTGCCAAGGCCGTGCTTGCTCTGGAGCGGCGGCGCAGAGAGGGCGACCCCGCACCCGCGGAGGGGTACGATCCCGCTGCGACGGGACTCGGCAGCGCGGTCATGGCGATCCGTCCCGGCGACGGCTCTGCCCGCGAACAGGCTGCCTCCTGCCAGCGCGTGCTGGGCGGCGTGGCAAATCTGTGCGAGGACTACGCGACCAAGCGGTATCGCAGCAATGTCATCAACTGGGGCATGGTGCCGTTTACGGTAAAAAATATCGCCGACTACAACATCCGCCCCGGCGACCGCATTTATGTGGCGGGCATCCGCAAGGCGCTCCTGTCCGACGCACAGAGCATCGACGGCATTCTGATGCAGGACGGCAAGCGCACCGTGCTTCCCCTGAAGCTTGAAAATCTGAGCCGTGAGGAACGGGACATCATCCTCTCCGGCTGTCTGATCAACTATTACGCAGCGGCGGAATAAGGTCCCCTCCGTCCGACTGCCGGAAAGTGACGAAATTTCAATGAGTTCTCTGAAAGAAAACAAAATGGGCGTCATGCCCGTCGGCAGGCTGCTGCTCTCCATGGCGCTGCCTATGGCCCTGTCCATGCTGGTACAGGCGCTGTACAACGTTGTAGACAGTGTCTTCGTCTCCAACATCTCCGATGTGGACAACTGCGCGCTTACCGCCGTTTCCCTCGCCTTCCCGGTGCAGAACATCATGATCGGCATTGCAACGGGCATCGCCGTCGGCGTCAACGCGCTGCTCTCGCGCGGTCTGGGCGAACGGAACGAAAAGCTGGTCAACTCCTCGGCGCTCAACGGTCTTTTCCTGTCCTGCGCCGGAATGCTGCTGTGCGTGCTGTTCGGAATCTTCGGCGCGGAGCCGTATATGCACTCGCTGACCAAGGACGCCGCCACGATCGCTTACGGCGTGGATTATATCCGCGTGATCTGCATCGTATCGTTCGGCATCTTCGGCGAAATCCTGTTTGAGCGTCTGCTGCAATCCACCGGGCGCACCGCATACACCATGATTACGCAGGGCACCGGCGCAATCATCAACATCATCCTCGACCCGATTTTGATCTTCGGCTACTTCGGAATGCCGCGCATGGAGGTCAAGGGCGCCGCCGTAGCCACGGTGATCGGACAGATCGTCGCGTTTCTGCTGGCCGTTCTTCTGAATCTGAAGAAGAATCCCGATGTACAGCTCCATCTGCGCCGCTTCCGCCCCGATGCCAAAATGATCGGCCGCATCCTGGCCATCGGCGTTCCGTCCATGATCATGATCGCCATCGGTTCTCTGATGAACTACAGCTTCAACCTTGTGCTCGACCGCTTCAATTCGATCGAGCCGATGCTCGGCGAGACCGGAAAAACCGTTTTCGGCGCGTATTTCAAGCTGCAAAGCTTTGTGTTCATGCCCGTTTTCGGCATCAACAACGCAGTTTTGGCAATTACGGCCTACAATTACGGCGCGCGTAAGCCGGAACGCATCAACAAGGTCCTCCGCTTCGGCGTGCTCGGTGCAAGCGCACTGATGGTAGTCGGTATGGCATTGTTTGAATTTTTCCCGCAGGCGCTGCTGGGCTTCTTTAATCCCGATGCGCAGATGCTCCGCGTCGGCGTACCGGCCCTTCGGATCCTCTGCATCCCGTTTATTCCTGCGGGTGTCTGCATTATCTTCGGCGGCGTATTTCAAGCGCTCGGCAAGAGCCTGTACAGCATGTTCGTCTCCATCGCGCGTCAGCTTCTCGTGCTGATCCCGGCAGCCTATCTGCTGTCGCTGACCGACCGGATCGACGCCGTATGGTTCGCCTTCCCCATCGCGGAGCTGGTCTCGCTGGCCGTTTCGGTCATTCTGATGCTGCGTGTGCGAAAGCATCAGATCAACCCCCTTTCCGACGAAAAAAAGCTTGAATTAACCCCGACGGCGTGATATACTCTGAATATCACGGGATATGGATTTCCCCTTCTCCGCTGCACGAAGCTCTTTCCGTGCAGCGGTTTTTTATAGAAACGAGGTCATTTACCATGCTGATCGTCCTGAACAAAAACGCGTCCGCGCAGGAGCTGGAGGCGCTGCACGACTGTCTGCGCCGGGTCGGCGCATCCGTGCGCTCCTTTCCGGAGCTTTCGGCACTGTCGGTCGAGGGCGAGCTGCCGGACCCGGAGCTTCTGTCCGCGTTCTCCGCAGTCGCGGCGGTCCACACGTCACAGGAGCCATACCGCCTTGCCGACCGATCGACACATCCGCAGAAGACGGTCGTTTCCGTCGGAAGTGCAAGGCTCGGCGAGGGTCTTTGCCTGATCGCAGGCCCTTGCGCAGTGGAAAACGAGGATCAGCTTTTTACCACGGCGCGGCAGGTCAAGCAGGCAGGCGCGGCAATCCTGCGCGGCGGCGCCTTTAAGCCGCGTACCTCCCCGTATGAATTTCAGGGGCTGGGCGCAGAGGGTGTCAGACTGCTGCTGGAGGCCGGAAGAGCCGTCGATCTCCCCGTCGTAACGGAGATCGTCGATATCAGGCAGCTCGAGCTGCTCGGCGACATCGACCTGCTTCAGGTCGGCGCCCGCAATATGCAGAATTTTGAACTATTGAAGGAATTGGGCCGAAGCAAGAAGCCCGTTTTGCTCAAACGCGGCATGGCCGCGACGCTGCGTGAGCTGCTGCTGAGCGCCGAATATCTGCTCTCCGAGGGCAACGAAAACGTCGTCCTCTGCGAACGCGGTCTGCGGAGCTTTGACCGCTGTGTGCGCAACACGCTCGATCTGAGCGCCGTTCCCGTGCTGCACGAGCTGACGCATCTTCCCGTCATAGTCGATCCGAGCCACGCCGTCGGGAAAGCGCGTTTCGTACCGCCGATGGCCTTGGCTGCAGCGGCCTGCGGCGCGGACGGTATCATGCTCGAGGTACACTGCGACCCGTTCGCCGCCCGCTGTGACGGCGGTCAGGCGCTGCGCTGCGAGGAATTTTCGGCACTGGCAAATAAGCTCTTTGCCGTGCGTGAGGCGGCGCTATGAGCCGCATCAGAGTCTCCGTCGCCCCGCCGTATGAGGTGACGGTCGAATGCGGCGCGCTCGATCGTTTAGGGCAGCTTCTTTCCCCGCTTGCGGAGGGCGCGGTCTGCGTCGTTACCGACACAAATGTCGCGCCGCTGTATCTGCAGTGCGCACAGTCAGCGCTCTCTGCCGCAGGCTTTTCCGTCTGCACCGCCGTGCTCCCGGCGGGAGAGCAGACAAAATGCTTTTCCCGCTACGCGGAGCTTGTCGAGCGCTTTGCGGGCTTCGGTCTGTGCCGTTCGGACACCGTGCTGGCGCTCGGCGGCGGCGTTATCTGCGACTTGGCAGGCTTCGCGGCGGCCACCTATCTGCGCGGCGTGCGTTTCGTATCGGCACCGACCGATCTGCTGGCAATGACGGACGCATCCGTCGGCGGAAAAACGGCGATCGATCTGCCCACCGGAAAGAATCTCGTCGGCGCTTTTTATCAGCCGTCGCTCGTTGTCTGCGACCCGACGCTCCTGTCGACGCTGCCCCTTTCCGAGCTGCAAAACGGCTGCGGCGAGGTCGTAAAGACTGCCGTGCTGTTCGACCGCGCGTTGTTTGCGCATCTGGAAGACAACGGTCTTGCATTTGACCGCACGGAGATCGTCGAACGCTGTATCGCCCATAAGGCGGCAGTCGTTTCGCGCGACCCATACGATACCGGCGAACGCCGACTTTTGAACCTTGGGCATACGGTCGGTCATGCGATCGAGCGACTCAGCGGCTACACCGTCGCTCACGGCGCGGCCGTCTCGATCGGGACGGCCGTCATGGCGCGGGCCTTCTGCGCCGACGCCGCGCGGATCGAAGCGCTTCTGTCCGCGTTGGGGCTTCCGAGCCGCACCCCGTATTCGGCGGAGGCGCTGGCAGAAGCCGCCCTGTGCGATAAAAAGCGGTGCGGCACGCACCTGACGCTTGTCGTCCCGCTCAGGATCGGTCAATGTGAACTGCGCTCCGTTCCGATCGCGGAGCTTGCCGCCCTGATAAAGCGAGGACTGTAGCATGGAACGTGTGCTGTTTCCCGCTTCTCTGCACGGCAGGGTCTGCGCGCCCTCCTCGAAATCCGAAGCACAGCGCCTTCTGATCTGCGCGGCTCTGTCGGATAACGTCACCGAGATTCGCTGCCCGCAGCGTTCGCGCGACATCGACGCGACGGCAGGCTGTCTTCGGGCGCTCGGCGCTTCTATAGATTATGTAAACCAATCGTTTTGGGTCACACCGATCTCCACGCTGCGGAGCAACATTTTTCTCGACTGCGGGGAGAGCGGCGCGACCCTGCGTTTCCTGCTTCCGATCGTCGCAGCGCTGGGTGTCAGCGCCGTTTTCCGTCTGCACGGCAGACTGCCCTATCGCCCGCTCGAACCGCTCTGCGAGGTTCTGCAAGCCGGCGGCTGCCGCATTTCCCGTCCGACTGTCGACACGCTTTTCTGCACCGGATGTCTGCGCGGCACCGCCTTCCGCATTGCGGGGAATATTTCCTCGCAGTTCATCTCGGGGCTGCTTATGGCGCTTCCGCTGACGGGCTGCGCCTGTACGCTGGAATCCTCGACCCGGCTAGAATCGAAGGATTATGTTAACTTGACGATGCGCTGTCTCCGCGCCTTTCACATCGGCGTCGAGGCAAACGGAAGCGCGTGGCGCATCGCGGACGGACAGCGCTATCGCTCCGACGGGCTTTATCAGGTCGGCGGCGACTGGTCGAACGCCGCCTGCTGGCTCTGCGCGGGTGCGCTCTCGGGCGGCATCGCTGTGACCGGTCTGTCTATGGACAGCGCACAGCCGGACCGCGCGGTCGTTTCTCTCCTGCGCCGCTTCGGCTCCTGCATAGTGTGTGACGAGGACCTGCTCCAAGTCGCCCCGTCCAAGCTGCACGCGATCCGCTTTCGCGCCGAAAACTGTCCGGACCTGATCCCGGTCATGGCAGTCACGGCCGCCTGCGCTTGCGGCGAGACGCGGATCGAGGGCATCCGACGTCTGCGCCTGAAGGAAAGCGACCGCGTGAAAGCGATCGTTTCCGCGCTGAATGCGCTCGGCGGAACGGCAAGCGCTGCAGAAAATACGCTTGTGATCGACGGCGGCGGATTGCGCGGCGGCAGGGTCGATGCGCAAGGCGATCACCGCATCGCCATGATGGCGGCGCTTGCCTCCTGCGTTTGCGAGGAACCGATCTATCTGACAAACGCGGAGGCGGTAGAAAAATCCTACCCCGATTTTTGGAATGATTTCGCCGCGCTCGGCGGGAAGGGATGCGTCTTGCATGACTAGTCATTACGGAAAAATTTTGAATTTGACCCTGTTCGGGGAGTCCCACGGCCCGGCCGTCGGAATGTGTCTGGAAAACTTTCCTGCCGGTTTTTCGCTGAATTTTGCCGAACTGCAATCCTTTCTGGAACGCCGCGCACCCGGTCGAAGCAGCTATACGACCACGCGGCTCGAGGCCGATATCCCCGAGTTTCTCAGCGGCATCAAAAACGGCCGCACCTCCGGTACGCCGATCGCGGCCATTCTGCGCAATTCCGACGCACACGCAGAAGATTATGTAAACCAGCCGCCGCGTCCCTCTCACGCCGATCTCCCCGCTTATCAAAAGCTCGGCCCATCCGTCGATCTCTCCGGCGGCGGCGCTTTTTCCGGACGGCTGACAGCGGCACTTTGTGTTGCAGGCGGACTTTGCCTGCAATATCTGGCCGCACACGGCATTCGCATCGGCGCACATGCACTTCAGATCGGTACGGCCCGCGACCGTGCCTTCGACCCGCTTGCTCCCTGTCTTCCCGTGCGGGCACTGACGCTCGACGACGCTTCTTGGGAGCAAATGCACGCGGAGATTCAGGCCGCCGCAGAGGTCGGAGACAGCGTGGGCGGGGTCATTGAGTGCACAGTAACGGGACTGCCTGCTGGGCTTGGAGAGCCGCCCTTCGGCGGCTTGGAAAGCCGCCTGTCGCAGATCATCTTCGCCATCCCGGCGGTCAAGGGCGTGGAATTTGGCAGCGGCTTTGCCTGCGCCGCGCTTCGCGGAAGCGAGCATAACGATCCGTATTACCGCGCCGAGGACGGCACGATCCGTACACGGACCAATCATGCCGGCGGCATCCTCGGCGGCCTATCCACCGGAATGCCGCTGCTGCTGCGCGCCGCGTTCAAGCCGACTCCCTCGATCGCCGCCGCGCAGGAGACCGTAAATTACGACGGCAACCCCGCGACCGTCGCGGTGCGCGGCCGTCACGACCCGTGCATCGTTCCCCGCGCGATCCCGTGCGTGGAAGCGGCGACCGCGATTGCCGTGCTCGACGCGATCATGGAGGCAAATGCTTTATTAAAAGAAGGTTAAAACTATGGAATTAACGGAATATCGTCAGGAACTTGATCAAATCGACCGCGAGATCATTCGGCTTTTTGTTCAGCGTATGGAGATCAGCAGCCGGATCGGTGTATGGAAGCTGCAGGAGAACATGTCCGTGTTTCAGCCGGAGCGGGAACGGCAAAAGCTGGAAGCGCTGCTGAGCGAAGCCCCCGCAGAGCTGCATGAAAGCATCGCCGCGCTCTATGGCGAGATCTTCGCTCTGAGCCGAAAGCAGCAGCTAAAGGCGCAATGAAGCGCTTCGGCTTATTGGGTGCCCATCTCGGGCACAGCTATTCCCCGCAGCTTCACGCACTGCTCGGGGGCTATTCCTACGAGCTTTTTGAAGTTGCCCCCGAAGATCTTGACAGCTTCCTGCGTGCCGCCCCGTTTGACGGCTGCAATGTGACCATTCCGTATAAGCAGACCGTGCTTCCGTACTGCGCCGAGCTGTCCGACACGGCGCGGCGCATCGGCAGCGTCAACACGCTTCTGCGGCGCGCGGACGGCTCACTCTATGGCGATAACACCGACTACGGCGGCTTTCTCCATCTGCTCGAGCAGTGCGGCGGCATCGCACCCGGAGAACGGGCAATGATCCTCGGCTCCGGCGGCGCATCCAAGACCGCTGCGGCAGTGCTGGAGGACTGCGGCGCAAGCACGGTCGTGATCTCCCGCACCGGAGAGCACCGCTACGAAGCGCTTGAGGATTTTTCCGACACAACCGTACTGGTCAACGCGACGCCCGTCGGAATGTACCCCGCCAACGGCATTTCGCCCGTGTCGCTCGACCGACTGCCGCGCTGTCGTCTCGTGCTGGATCTCGTCTATAATCCCGCGAAGACCGCGCTGCTTCTCGACGCAGAGCGGCGGGGCCTTGCGTTTGCGAACGGCCTTCCGATGCTTGTCGAGCAGGCGGCGCTGGCATCCGAACGCTTCACGGGGAAGCAGATCGCGGCAGCAGTGCGCAAAAATGTATTATGTAAACTATCCGCCGAAATGCGGAATATCATACTGATTGGAATGCCCGGCTGCGGTAAGACCACGATCGGCCGCGCGCTGGCGGCGGATACCGGGCGGCGCTTTCTCGATGCCGACGAGGAGCTGGAAAAGCGGCTCGGCTGTAATATCCCGCGCTATTTTTCCGAACACGCCGAAAGCGAATTTCGTCAGGAAGAGGCCAAACTGCTTGCCGAGCTGGGAAAGCAGTCGGGCTGTGTGATCGCCACGGGCGGCGGCTGTGTGACCGTACCGCAGAACCGCGCGCTGCTTCGGCAAAACGGAACGGTGATCTGGTTGAAGCGCCCGCTTTCCATGCTTGCGATCGAGGGACGCCCGGTCAGCCTGTCGACTCCCGTCGAGGCGCTGTATGCGCGGCGCGCACCGCTGTATGCGGCATTTTCCGACAGGTGCGCCGAAAACAATTCCGATATTCAGACCGCCGTAGCGGCTGTTAAGGAGATTTGTCTATGAAGCTTCTGATCCTCAACGGGCCGAACCTGAATCTGCTGGGTCGTAGGGAGCCTGCGCTCTACGGAACGCGGACCTATGCCGACTTAGAGTGCTTTCTCCATGCCCATGCCGCCCGTCTCGGCTGTGAGATCGATGTTCGCCAAAGCAATCATGAGGGCGCGCTGGTCGATTGGGTCCAAGAGGCGTACGGCAAATTTGACGGCATTGTCATAAACGCCGCCGCTTATACGCATACCTCGGTCGCCCTGCTTGACGCGCTGCTGGCGGTCGGCCTGCCCGCCGTAGAGGTGCATTTGACGGTCCCGGAGGAGCGGGAGCCGTTTCGCCGCGTATCGTACCTTCGCGGTGCCTGCTCTGCGGTCTTTTCCGGCAGTGGCTTCGACAGCTACCGCCTCGCCATGGAATACCTGTGCGGCACTTCCTCGGCACAATAACAGAACTCAAAAATGCCCGCCGGGTGGCGGGCATTTTCCTTTGATATCATGCGGTTATCGGTCGGCTCAGGAGCTTGCCAGAAACTCTTCCGGGTCGACAGGCGTATTGTTTCGGTAGACGGAAAAGTGCAGATGCGGCTCCAGCGCCGTTTCGATATTTGCCGTCCGTCCGACCGTGCCGAGCACCGCTCCGGCCGCGACCTTGTCGCCGACGCTGACCTCAAGCTCTTCGGCAAGATTGGAATAGTGCGTGGTGTAGCCGTCCTTGTGCTGGACGACCACCGTCATGCCCAGACTTTCGTCCTCATAGATCGTATAGACCGTGCCGTCTGCGGCGGCTGTGACCTTCGCTCCCAGCGCCGCGCTGAGGTCGACGCCCTCATGCGTCCGCCAGTCGCGGGTCGTTTGGTTATACGCCAGATGATCCGCGGCAAAGGCAGCGATCGCCTCGCCGTCCACCGGACGCACTGTGACGCTCGTCCCCGTGCTCTGCGGCGTCTCGGTCTGCGGTGCTTCCGTGGCCGCCACATCGATCGCCGGCTGCGTGCCGGCAGTCTTAGAGGTCGACGGCGGCACCGTCGCACTCGCAAGAACCTCTTCCGGCTCGTTTTGCTTTCTTCCGCTTAAGAGAAAATAGCCCGATACTCCCACTGCAACGATGCACAGGAGCAGGACTATGTAGTAGCCCTTCTCCTTTACAAAGCTGCGGAAGCCTTTGGATTTGTTGTTTTGCATAGTAGCACCTCCGAGGAACAGTATCGCCACGCGAAAAATAATTTATACCTGTTTTTCTCGACCTTTTTTCTGCGAGCCGTGCGTTATACTGTAGCCGACAGAGGAAACGACGCGGCTGCTGCCGCAGCGGACCCGTTCGGGAGGAGGATATACCGATGAAAAAATCAGCCCTGCGCATCGGCTGTGCCGGACTGCTGATGACGATTGCCGTCGCCGTATCGGTCGGAACGATCGGCGCGGTGTTTTCCGGAGACGAGGAAAAAGCGCCGGACGAGGAGCCGCGCGTGGAAAGCTGGTCGCGCGTGGCCATGATCGGAACGGAGGAGACGCAGAGCCTTCGGCTCTATGACAGCGAGGGCAACCCGCTGCAAAGCCTGACCACCGACGAAAACGGACGGGCCGTCAGCCGTCTGCTGGAAGCGGGAGATTATTTTGCCGTCACACCGAACGGCTGCACCGCCTTTACTCTTAAAAGTAATGCCGCCGTCACGGTCACGGCGGGCTGCGGCTGGAGCGATGGAGAAATTCTGCATCTCACCAACGAGCAGGTCGGAAATGTCACGGTAGCCTGCGCGGTCACGGACGCGCAGGCGGCAACGGGATGGCTGGACCTCGTTCTGACGGACGGGACACTGCGCCGCCGCGAGGTCGTTTACTGCCGCAAAGCAGGAGAAACGGTACAGTGCAGCTTCAGCGGCATCCCCTACGGGAGCTATCGACTGGAGGAGAGCGGCACGGTCCTTTGCAGCGTGACCGTGAGCGCCGAAGCGCCGGAGGTCCAGATTTCTCTGCCCTGATATTTTTTCCTTGACATTGTGAATATTTATGCTATTATAGGTAGTAATTTCATAACCTTATCGAGAGTGGCGGAGGGACCGGCCCTATGAAGCCCGACAACCTGCGAATGCAAGGTGCCAATTCCGGCGAGTGATCGACAGATGAGGACAAAACCCATACCCTGTCGAAGCAGGGTATTTTTTGTATCGGTAGGTTTTGGAAGAAATTCATACTGAAATTCAGTGAAAGGAAGACCTACTATGCAAAAGCGAATCTTTACCTCCGAATCCGTGACCGAGGGACATCCCGACAAGGTATGCGACCAGATCTCCGACGGCGTCCTCGACGCGATCCTCGCGCAGGATCCCGATGCCCGCGTTGCCTGCGAATGCTCCGCAACGACCGGCCTTGTGCTGGTCATGGGCGAGATCTCCACAAAATGCTATGTTGATATCCCCAAGGTCGCGCGCGAAACGATCTGCCGCATCGGCTACGACGGCGCAACGGCGGGCTTCAACGGACACACCTGCGCAGTCCTGACCGCGATCGACGAGCAGTCGGGCGATATCGCCATGGGCGTTGATTCCTCCTACGACGAAGCAGATACGCTCGGCGCGGGCGATCAGGGCATGATGTTCGGCTTTGCCTGCGATGAGACCAAGGAGCTGATGCCCGCCCCGATCTCCTATGCACACAATCTGACCAAGGCGCTGGCGGAAGCGCGAAAGAGCGGAAAGCTCCCGTGGCTCCGTCCCGACGGCAAGAGTCAGGTTTCCGTGGAATACAACGAGGACGGCTCCATCGCCCGCATTGACAGTGTGGTCATCTCCACACAGCATGATGCCGAGATCGCGATCAAGGACCTCCGCGAAGCCGTAATCGAGGAGATCATCCGTCCCAATCTGCCCTCCAGACTGCTGGACGGCGCGACAAAATACTATGTAAATCCGACCGGACGCTTTGTGATCGGCGGCCCTGCGGGAGACTCCGGCCTCACCGGTCGTAAGATCATCGTCGACACCTACGGCGGCTATGCCTCGCACGGCGGCGGCGCCTTCTCCGGAAAGGACCCCACCAAGGTCGACCGCAGCGCGGCATATATGGCTCGTTATGTTGCTAAGAACATTGTTGCCGCCGGGCTTGCAAAGAAATGCCAGATCGAGCTTGCCTATGCCATCGGCGTGGCGCATCCCGTTTCGGTCTTGGTGGAGACCTTCGGCACAGGAAAGCTCAGCGATCTTCAGCTCAGCGAGCTGGTCCGCCGCTGCTTCGACCTCCGTCCGGCATCGATCATCAAGACGCTTGATCTTCGCCGCCCGATCTATCAGCAGGTCGCGGCTTACGGTCACTTCGGCCGTCTGGACCTCGATCTTCCGTGGGAAAAGACCGACGCGGTCGAGCGTCTCCTTGGCGCTCTGTAATACTAATTTGAATGCGCCGCCGAGGCGGCTGCGAAATCATCCCCGTATCAATCCAATTCTGTTTTTGAGGTGTCCTCATGAAGCTTTCCGAAAAGATCAGACACTGTGAGCTTTCGCCGATCCGAAAGTTTTATCCTTACGCGGTCGCGGCACAGCAGCGCGGCATCAAAATTCATTCGCTGAACATCGGTCAGCCCGATATTCAGACGCCGCCCGCCTATTTTGAAGCCTTGGCCGCCTACCGCGCGGATGTGCTTGCCTATGCGCCGTCGCCCGGGATCCCCGCGCTGATCGATGCCGTTCGCGGCTACTATGAACGGCTGGGCGTTTCCTTTTCGCGTGACGACGTGCTTATCACGACCGGCGGCAGCGAAGCGCTCTTAATGGCCTTCCTGTGCATTCTGGACGAGGGCTGCGAGGTCATCGTTCCCGAGCCGTTCTATCCGAATTACAACACCTTCCTGCAAATGGCGGGCGGTCATATATGCCCCGTAAAAACCTCCCCCGAGGACGGCTACCGCTTCGCGCGCCGCGAGCAGATCGAGCCGCTGATCGGAGAAAAGACGCGCGCGATTCTGGTCACAAGCCCCGGCAATCCCACCGGGACCGTCCTGACGGACGAGGAGCTGCGGCTGCTTGCGGATATCGCCCGGGAGCATGATCTTTATTTGATCTGCGACGAGGTCTACCGCGAGTTTATCTACGACGGCGGCGCCCTGACGACGGCGGCAAGCCTCCCGGATATGGAGGAAAACCTCATCCTGATCGACTCCGTGTCCAAGCGGTTCAGCGCCTGCGGCGCCCGCATCGGCGCGCTGCTTTCCAGAAACCGTGCCTTTATGGAAAACGCCATGAAGATCGCGCAGGCACGGCTGTCCGTCGCAACGCTCGATCAGGTCGGCGCGGCAGCCCTTTACGGCGTCGAGCCGGACTATTTCGCCGCAACGCGGGAAGAATATCAGCGCCGCCGCGACACCTGCTATCGCAAGCTCCGGGAAATTCCGGGCGTGGTGACGATCGAGCCGAAGGGCGCATTTTACACCATGGCGAAGCTCCCCGTCGACAGCGCGGAGGATTTCCAGATGTACCTGCTCAATGAATTTGAGGAGGGCGGCGAAACGGTAATGTTCGCTCCGGGCAGCGGCTTCTATGCCACCCCGGGCGCAGGCGAAAGCGAAATCCGCATTGCTTATGTGCTGTGCTGCGAGGAGCTGGAACGCGCTCTTGATCTCCTGCGCATCGCGCTGGAGCGCTATCATCAGAAATAACGAAATGCCGCTTCAGAATGTGAAGCGGCATTTTCACAGCCAGCGGGCGGTAAGAGAGGCCATAACAAAGCCCGTCAGGTCTGCGATCAGCGCAGCGGGGACGGCATAGCGTGTTTTCTTGATGCCAGCCGCGCCGAAATAGACCGAAATGGTATAAAACGTTGTCTCGGTGCTGCCGAGCATGATCGCCGCCGTTCGGCCGATTTGAGAATCCACACCGTACGCCGCCATCAGATCCGCGCCGACCGCCAGCGCCGCGCTGCCGGAAAACGGACGCAGCAGCACCAGAGGAAGCGTCTCGGCTGGAATGCCGCAGAGCTTCGTAACGGGAGCAAGCCACTTTGTCATCAGGTCGATTGCACCGGATGCACGGAGCATCGAGACGGCCGTCAGTAAAACGATCAGCGCCGGCGCAATGGAGGCAAGCAGCCTCAACCCCTCCGCGCCGCCCTCCAAAAGCGCCGAATAAACCTCCTGTTTTTTTGCCAGCGCGGCGACGGAAACGACGATCAGCAGCAGCGGGATCAGCAGATCAAGCACGGCGCACCGCCCGCTTCATCAGCTTCGCCGCGAGAAGCCCCATCGACACGGAGGCCGCGGAGGTCAGCCAGACCGCAGGCAGGATATCAAAGGGCGACGCCGCGCCAAGCCCCGCGCGCACGGAAGCGACCGTCGTCGGAAGGAGTTGGATGGAGGCCGTGTTCATCACGATCAGCAGGCACATTTCATCGGTGGCCTCCGAGGTGTGCGCAAGCCGCTGCATCCGTTTGACCGCCGCGATTCCCATGGGCGTGGCGGCATTTCCCAGCCCCAGCAGATTGGCCGACACATTTGCGGTGAGATAGCCCAATGTCAGCGCGTCCCGACCCGCCGTGGGGAATAATCTGCTCAGAAGCGGCTTCATCAGCTTTCCGAGCTTCTCCGTCAGGCCCGCGCGCTCCATGACCTTTGACAAGCCGCTCCACAGACACAGCGCCCCGGCAAGAGACAGACAGAGCGTCACGGCGCTGCCCGCCCCCTCCATCGCCGCCGGGGTCAGCACACCGAGTTTGCCCAGAAACAGCGCCGACGCGACCGATGCGGCCAGCATGAACACCCACACGACTCCCATTACCATAGCGCTCTCCCCTTTCGGGACATCCTATGCCCGAGGGAGAGAAAAAATACTGTGCTTCTGCATGAAAAAAAGCTCTGCGCGACGTTTTCCGACAGACTTTTTCGCTCCGATGTGTTATCGTAGGGTCACAGCTTATCCAATGCGAGCGCACTTCATATCCCGGCGCTTCGGCGCCGACGGAAGCGGCGACCGGCCCCGCAGGCGCATACCGCCCGCAGGCCGCGCGGCTTCCTGCAACCGTCTTACCCTCCGGAACGCCGGAGGGTGTTTTTTTTGCGCTGCGGCGATTTGTGTCGAAATGCCGCGCCGGCGCATACAGTAAAGCAGAGGCTCTCCCGATCGGATGCATCGGAGCAGACTCGGAAAGGAGCGCACGCATGGCACGTTATGTTTATAAATTCGGCGGCACCTCCGTAGCGGACGCTCGAAGACTGTACGCCGCCGCACGAAAGCTGGCCGCCGCACAGCGTCAGGGCAACGAAGTGATCGGCGTTCTGTCCGCACGGGCGGGGCAGACCGACGCGCTTCTGGCGCTGGCACGGGAGGTCGACCCGGATTGCAGCGGACGGGAGCTTGACGCGCTGCTTTCGACCGGGGAGCAGTGCAGCATTGCGCTGTGCGCCATGGCGCTGCGGCGTCTCGGCGTCGGCGCGGTCAGCCTTAGCGGCTGGCAGGCGGGTCTGTTGACGGAGGATCGTTATAACAGCGCCCGCGTTCTTCGGCTCACAAAGGATCGGATCGAGCGGGAGCTGAACGACGGAAAAATCGTACTTGCGGCGGGCTTTCAGGGCGTTGACAGCCGGGAAAACGTAACGACGCTCGGGCGCGGCGGCTCTGACACGACCGCAGTCGCCCTGGCCGCATTCCTGAAGGCAGACCGCTGCCGCATCTATACCGACGTCGACGGCGTGTACGACCGCGACCCGCGTACCCATCCCGACGCACACCGCTTCGACCGCCTCACCTATGACGAAATGCTGACGCTGGCGCGCGGCGGGGCCAAGGTGCTGCACGACCGTTCGGTCGAGCTGGCAAAACAGCACGGCGTCACAATCGAGGTCTGCTCCGCATTTCATGACGGCGGCGGCACGCTGGTCACGGGATAACGCCCGCGCAGGAGACGTCTCCGAACTCTTTTTTCGGAGGCTCTCTTGCGCTTTTCTTCTGCGGCGGCTATAATAAAAATATCCTGAGGAATCTCTGAATAAATCGCCTGCGGCTGTCGCCGAATCTTTTTCGTCGGCTTTTTGGTTTGAAAAACTTGAAATATTGCGCAGCCGTTGGCGACAACGGAGCCTTACGGATGCGGCTGTTCCTGTTGCGGTACCCAAAATTTGCACGCCGCGCTGACGGCGGCTTCAAATTTTGACCGCTGCCACTCCTTTTTGCTCGCTGTATCCGCCACCGGCGGCGCTCGCAAACGTCCCCCCTTGCGGGTGCACAAAGTATTCCTGCGCTTTTCAAATCTCAACCCGCCAAAAAATCTCTCGACGACCGCTCTTGTCGATTTCATCAGAGCTTCCCTAGAACACATAAGGAGGCCGCTATGGAACGCGCAAAGGTATACTTCACCAATTTCCACACAACGATGCAGGAAAATTTGCAGCAGAAGCTGTCTCGGCTGCTGCTGACGGCGGGAATGGACAAAATCGATTTTCAAAACAAGTATGTAGCCATCAAGCTGCATTTCGGTGAACCGGGCAACTTGGCGTATCTGCGCCCGAATTATGCCCGCACGGTCGTCGATCTGGTCAAGCAGCTCGGCGGCAAGCCCTTCCTGACGGACTGCAACACGCTCTATGTCGGCGGACGGAAAAACGCGCTGGATCATTTGGAATCCGCCTATCAAAACGGCTTTAACCCCTATAATCTCGGCTGCCACCTGCTGATCGCCGACGGTCTGAAGGGCACGGACGACGTGGAGGTCCCGGTCGACGGTGACTATGTGAAAAACGCAAAGATCGGGCGCGCGCTGATGGATGCGGATGTCCTGATCTCGCTGACCCATTTCAAAGGGCACGAGAGCACCGGCTTCGGCGGTACGATCAAAAATATCGGCATGGGCGGCGGCTCCCGCGCGGGAAAGATGGAAATGCACTCCGCCGGAAAGCCCACCGTGCGCACCGACCGCTGCATCGGCTGCTGTGCCTGCCGCAAGGCCTGCGCACACGATGCCCCCACGCTTGAAAACAAAAAAATGCATATCGACCTGAACAAGTGCGTCGGCTGCGGCCGCTGCATCGGCGTTTGTCCCATGGATGCCATTGAGGCCGCGCAGGACGAGAACAACACGATCCTCAACTGCAAGATGGCAGAGTACACCAAGGCCATCGTACAGGGCCGTCCCGCGTTCCATATCAGCATGGTCATGGACGTCTCGCCCGTCTGCGACTGCTACGGCGTCAACGACGTCCCCGTGATCGGCGACGTGGGAATGTTTGCCTCCTTCGACCCGGTCGCGCTCGACAAGGCATGTGCCGATGCATGCGACAGGATGCCGCGCCGCGCCGACGCGCCGATCGAAGGAAGCAGCCCTGATCTGTTCCAAGCGCTTCATCCGTCGACCGACCCCTACAGCCAGCTCACGCACGGCAAAAAGATCGGCCTCGGCACGGACGAATACGACCTGATCGAGATTTAATCGGAGAATCCCAAAATCTCCATGATCTCCTCGCGGGAACGCAAGCCGCTGATGCGCTGCCGGATCTCTCCGTCGTGCATCAGGACCAGCGTCGGTACGCTCATGATGTCGAACTGCTCGGCCAGTCCGGCCTGACGGTCGATATTTACGCTGCAAAATCTGCACCGACCGCCGTATTCGTCGGCAAGCTGCTCCAATGTCGGCGCGAACGCCTTGCACGGGCCGCACCAGTCGGCGTAAAAATCGATCAGCACCGGCAGCTCCGCCTGCTCGACCTGTGCGGAATAGTTTTCGCGTGTCAATTCTGTCATAAAATGATCGCCTCCCTGCTGCTAGTTTGCGCAGGGAGGCGATCACTTATTGCGGTTTTTAAGTTTTTTGCAGCGCGCATGGGCTTAACCGCCGACGCAGAGGATTTTATGCAAGGCGTTCCTCAACGCATCAGGCGTCGAGAAGCTGCTTCGCAAGCTCGCCGTTATAGCCCGCAAGGCGGCGCAGCCTGTCAATGTTTTCGGCTTCAAATGCGTCGTCCGCCATCGCCGCGTCGATCAGGTCGCCGAGCGTTCCCATGCTGACCTCCTGTAAGGGAAGGTAAAGGTCCTGCCCCAAGTAATCCAAAAAGCCGCTGACCTTGGGATCGTAGACGACGCCGACCATCGGGATTCCCTGTCCGGAGGCAAAGATCAGCGTATGCAGCCGCATGGAAATGACCAGCGACATCCGACGCACGACCGCCAGCGAACGCATACCGTCGCTGTCGGCATCGAGCAGCAGATACTTGCAATGCAGTCGTTCCGCTACGGCCCTTGAGGCCGCCTCATCGCGGTTCGGCTCCATGGAAAACAGGATCGGCGTCAGCCCGTAGGCACGCTTGGCATACTCTGCGGCAGCCGCAAACGCCGGAAGCTTTTCCTCAAACCCCGGCCACGGCCGCACCGAAAGCATCAGATAGCGCCTGCCCTCCTCGATGCCGCATCGTCTGAGATAGACGTTCATCTCGTCGTTTTCCGGCGGGTCGAGGAGCAGCGCGGGGTCGGCGGTCAGATGGATCTCAGGTCTGGTCACGCCGAGTGCGGCCAGCGTCTCCTCGGAATAATGGTCGCGGAGAGAGATCACGTCGGCACAGCGGTTGAGCGTCCGCGCGGCACGGCGGCGGTTGCGCTGTTTGGAGACCGGGCCGACGCCGCAGCCGTAGAGCATGACGCGGCAGCCGTTTCGCTTCGCCTGACGGATGCTGAACAGGTAGTACAGCAGCGAACGTGTGCTGGTAACGTCTTGAATTAACGTACCGCCGCCGCTGATATAGAGCTTGGCATGGCGCATCAGACGCCCGATCTTCGGAATATTAAAGGTATAGACGCTGCTGACGCGGGCCGACATCCGCGTTTCCTTCGGAGATCGGCTCAGAACGCAGATCGGAAGGTCAGGGTCTATATGGGTGAGCTGTCCGACGATCGCAGTCAGCAGCGTGTTGTCCCCGCAGTTGCCCTTGCCGTAAGCGCCGCAGATCACCACGCCGTCGCGCTCCATTCCGGAACGGCATGCTCTGCGAATGACCGTTTCATAGATTTTTTTCTGTGTTTCCAGCATGGCCTCAAGGGAGAACTCCCGTTTGGTCTTTTCATACAGCGCTTCGCCCATCTTCCGACGCAGCGCGGCATCCTCGGCCAATTTTACCATGCGGTCGGCAAGCGTCTCGGCGTCACGCGCGGGGAATAAATAGCCGTTGACGCCGTCCTCGATGAGATAGGGCACTCCCCCGACCTCGGAGGCGATGGTCGCGCAGCGCATCCGCGCGCCCTCGGTCAGCGCATAGGGGAACGTCTCGGAGAGAGAGGTCAGCAAATTGACGTCCAGCGCATGGTAAAAGCTGTCGATATCCGCGACCCAGCCCGCAAAGCAGACTGTCCCTGCCGGGCAAAGCTCCGCCGCCAGCGCCCTGATCTCCGTCTCCTGCTCTCCCTCGCCCGCGATCGCAAGACGGATATTCGGGCACTCCTTCACCGCGCGCGCGAAGGCGCGGACAAGCGTCGTCATATCCTTCACCGGAGATATCCGCGCCGCAATACCGAAAACGACCGTATCCTCCGACGTTTCCAGTCCGATGCTTTTCAGGTATTCTTCGCGCGGAAGCGGCTTTCTCGGCGTGGAGAAATCAACGCCGTTGTACAGCGTATAGATCCTCTGCGGGTCGAAGCCGCGCGAGATCAGCAGACGCGTCATACCTTCGGAAACGCCGACCCACGCGTCAAAGCGCGGGAGCGCCAGCTTATTGATGTTGCCGAAGGTCAGCGCCGCCAGCGGCCTGCCCATATAGTCCAGACGGTAATCGCTGTGCACCGTGGAGATCACGGGGATCTCCGCCTTTTTGCGCAGCAGCATTCCCATCATGTTGGCTCTTGCGCCATGGCAGTGAATGAGCTGATAGCCGTCATGGCGGATCATTGCCAGCAGGCGCTTTCGCGTGCGCATCAGGCGGTTGCCCTCGATCACCGTCGTCGGGATCCCGCGCTGCCTCGCCTCCTTCGCAAAATCGCCCTCGGTAAAGCAGACCAGATGCACCGTTTCGGTCTTGTTCAATCCGGAAAGCAGCGAAAGCACATGCGTCTTTGCGCCGCCGACATCGCCGCCGGAAATCAGATGAAGAATTTTCATACTCTCTCGTCCTTCTGCCGCAGGACCGGATGCCGAAGCGTCCGCCTGCGGAAATCCGCTCTTGAATTTTATATACGGAACCGCTATAATTATAATATAGTTTTGCAAAAATGCAATCCCGATTATTTTTCCTTTGGAGGTATCTATGAAACTGTTCGGTAAGGGCGGAAAGCTCAATATCATCGACATCATTATTATTCTCGTGCTCGTTGCGGCGATCGTACTCGTCGCGGTCAAGGTGCTCCGCAAGGAGCCGGAAACGCCGGGCATGAACGACGCCGTCTCCGAGAACCCGAATCTTCGCTTTACGGTCGTCTGCGAACAGATGCAGGAATCGCTCGCGGATAACATCATCGCCGCGCTGGAGGGCGGGGAGGTTACCATCGGCAATACCACGACCTCGCCGTGCCGCATTTTCAATAACAGCAAGCTTTACGACGCTTCGATCGTCGCATGGGAAAAGATGCCCGCCAAGGACGACACGGTCGATCTCCGGCTGACCGTCGAAGGCGTCGTCTCCGAGTCGACCGGCGCATACACCCTCGGTGTGCAGGATGTCCGTGTCGGCATTTCCTACACGGTCAAGACCGTCGCGATCGAGGCCAACGGCGTGGTCTACAGCATGGAGCAGCTTCATGAGTGAGCTTTTACAAACCAGCCTGATCTGGCGCATCTGCGCGGCGATCGCGGCATGGTACCGCAAAACGCCGCTGAAAAAGGCGGAGCGGGCCTTCGTACGCCTGTGGATGCAGTCCGGGTTCTACCGCTTCTTCGCGCGGCTGCTGACCTCCGCGCCGATCACGGAGCGCTCGAACTACCGTCGGCTGCTCGGGCGCTGCAATGACCGTCTCGGCAGACACGGCAGTTTTCCCGAGCTTCTGCGCACGAGCCTGCTCGGCCGCGTCTATGCGAAGGTCCTTGCATGCCTGCAAAACAGCTTTCTGGTCGGCCGGATGTTCGCCGGAGGCATGACCTCGATCCTTCTTTGCATCATTGCGGCCTACTTCCCGATCGACTGGCTGCTGCGGGATATCCTCAAGCTGTCCGCGCTCTCTTCGATCTGGGACGAGGCGCTGATGCTGCTGTGTCTGCTCTGGATCGTCTACCGCCGCACGGCAGCGCGGCCTTCGCTGCGGACCGCCGCGAATCCCGTCGATCTGTGGCTCGGACTGTATATGCTGGTCGGCTTGGTGCTTCTGGTCTTTACCGAGTCTCGCCTGAGCGTCAATATCACGGGCTACCGCGCCAGTATGCAGTATATTTTGCTGTTTTTCCTTGTCACGCGTCTGCTGCAAAACGACCGCGACTTTACCGTGATGTACCGGCTGTCCGTGTTTATCGCGCTCGCTTTCGCGCTGCACGGCATCGCGCAGTTCGTTCTCGGTGTCGAGATCCCCGCCTCGTGGACAGACGCCGCCGAAGGCTCCGTGCGAACAAGAGCCTTCTCGGTGTTCAGCAATCCCAACATCTTCGCGGGCTATATGGTCCTGTTCGCACCAATGGCCATCGGCGCGGCGTATTCCTCCCGCGATCCTGCGACGAAGGTCGTTTTCTGGATCTGCGGTCTGTGCATGTGCTTGGCCTGCCTGTTTACCATGTCCCGCGGGGCATGGCTGGCGCTTGCCTGTGCCGCCGTGCTCTTTGCAATGATCGTGGACAGGCGGCTCCTGCTGCTGATGCTGGTCGGCGGCGCCGCCTCGTGCCTGCTGCCCTTCGTCCGCAGTCGGATCGGCTATCTGTTCACGCCGCAGTTTTCCGCCTCCAACGCGCGCGGCGGACGTGCCAAGCGCTGGGCGACCGCGCTGGGCTACCTCGACCTGCTCGACGCTTGGCCGTGCGGTCTGGGCTTCGGCATGTTCGGCGGCGCCGTCGCCGCCAACAATCCGATCAACCCGCTGTTTCAATATATGTATGTCGATAACTACTACGTCAAGACTCTGACGGAAAACGGCATCATCGGACTCAGCACGCTGTGCGCGTCCATGCTCGGTCTGGTGTGGAACGGGCTGAAGGCCTGCGCCCGTGCGGAAAGAGACACCTACAAGCCGCTGTGCGCCGGTATGCTTGCGGGACTGGTCGGTATCCTTGTGCAGAGCTTCTTTGAGAGCCTCTGGGAAGAGCCGTATATGATGGCGCTGTTCTTTGCCGTCGCGGGAATGCTGGTATATGCAGGGCTTCTGCGAAAGCCGACTGGCGAAACGGCCCGATAAGCTTTGCGGAGATTCCTATATAAATACAAACGGAGGGTATACTATGCTTTGTAAACAATGCGGCACGGAAAATGCGGATACCTCGCTGTTCTGCGTCGGCTGCGGTGCGCCGCTGACACAGCCCGCTCCGGAGCCGGAAACGGAAACGGCGCCCGCCGACATCGGATCGACGGAGGAGGATATTCCTGCTGCGGAAGCAGTCCCCGTGGAAGAGCCGTTTTCCACACCGAAGAAGAAAAAGAAAAAAATGTCGCCGATAACGCGCGCTTTGATCGTCGCGATTGCTCTGTGCACGCTTGCGCTGATCGTCGGCGTATTGACTCTCACGCTCGGCAGCTACCGCACTACTGCGGAAAACTTTGTAGAGGCCGCTTTGAATAACGACCGCGACGCCCTCAACAAATGCATCTACACGGGTATGCGGCAGGAAATGAAGCGCGCTTACCTCGGCCGTGATTACGGCTTCGACACCTGCAAGGTGCGCACCGTCGCCGTTCGGAAGCTGCGCGGGTTTGAAACGGAGAGTCTGAACGACGAGCTGTACGATGCCTACGGCATCGAGACGTCAAGAGTCTACAGCGTGTATTATGAGATCGACGTTACCGCCGGCGGCGTGTCCTATGAGGGCACCGGCCGCGCGCTGGTCGCGCGGATCGAGGGCCGTTGGTGCGTGGTCTACGCCAGCAGCCTCTTTGAAGACGATTTTTACAGCGATTTCGGCTATTGATACCGATCTCAGCCGAAACTGCACCAAAAGCTCTCGGGCATCGCACAATGAACGATGCCCGAGAGCTTTTCTGCTGTCGCGATATAAGAAACTCTGCCGACATCTGTCAGCAGAGTTTCTGGTCTGGAGCGGGTGACGAGGCTCGAACTCGCTACCTCCACCTTGGCAAGGTGGCGCTCTACCGGATGAGCTACACCCGCATTTGCAGGAGTTATTATACCCAGCGTTTTCACATTTGTCAAGAGTTTTTTTCAAATAAGTGAAAATTTCCGCGCTCAGCGACAGAGCAAGCATGATATGCCGCACATATACTTAAGGCAACACCGCATAATTGCACCTTCCGCCTTCGCCGGATATTTTTCGCCGATCCAGCGGTTTGAAAAGTTTGAAATACACAGAGTATTCCTGCGCTTTTCAAACCTTGGCCCGACAAAAAATCTCTCGCCGAATGCTCTCGCTGAATTATGCGGTGCTGCCTTAATTATCGGCCCTCAGCTTCCCTGTTTCTTGTGTGCAAATAAGCATAAGTTTATTTTTGCCCGTGCCAACAACATTTTTTAATTTTTTTCGGAAAACTATTGCTTTGGCAGACAAAACAATGTAGAATTGGAATAGGGTACAAATTTATTATCAAGCTTCCCGCGGCGTCACTATCTGTAAGGAGGATGAAACATGAAAAAAAGGATCATTAGTCTGCTCCTTTCGCTTGCACTGATCCTGTCGCTGCTTCCCATGAGCGTCTTCGCGGCGACGGATTACAATCTGTACATCAACGACTTCCAGTTTGCAAGCGATGCTCTCACCTACACCGGCGAGAAGGGCACAGCAACCTACGACCCCGGCTCCAAAACGCTGACGCTGGATAACCTGACCGTCAGCACACACTATGCAAACGGCATTATCTGGAACGGAGGCATTTCCGGCCTGACCATCCGCATCAAGGGGACGGTGACCATTAACCTGTTGGAAAGCAGCTCTTTGGGTGGTACCGACTATGCGGCGGGGATGCCGAATTTCGCCTTCATGCTCCAAGCCGCCACCACGATCACCGGCGCAAGCGGCAACAAGGACACCGATAAGATCGTCATCAACTCCACAAGCGTCAACGATAGATATACGGCAGTTAACGGCTTTACCCGCATTGGCATTAACACCACTGCGGCATTGACGCTCCGGAATGTCACGCTCAGCATGACCGACAACTCCGCGAACAAATACGCAGGCCGCGCCAGCCTCATCTGCGCGGGCGGCTATACGTCGATCAGCGGCTGCAAGCTTGATGCGCAGAAATGCAGTCTCGGTCTTTATATGCTGGATAAGGCTTCTGCAAATATTGAAGGCACAGAGTTCTCCATGGACCTGTACGGCTACTCCTTCGGCCTGAATTTTGCTCCCGGCACAACAAGCTATGTGAGCAACTGCTCCGGCACGATCAACGCGTCCTTCCCGCTCTATACCAACGGCAAGGTCACCGTCAACAACGCCTCCGGCGGCAAGCTGACGCTGAACGGCAGCGGCGCTGCGGTATACGCCACGGCTCCCAAGAACACTACGACCGGCGGTGAGATCATCTTCCAGGATACCAGCATTGATCTGACCTCACCGGATGACACCGGTATTTCGGTCGGTCCGTACAGCTCGGTAGAGCTGCAGCGAAGCAAGGTCAATGTGACCGCGCCGATCACCTGCGTGTATATCGACGAAAACGCAAGCCTCTCGCTGACCGGCGGCACGCAGCGGACCTGCGGCCTGTATCTGCACGGCACGAACCCCGCCGAGCGCGGCACCATCGGCATCTACACGAAGGGCTACGTCAGCACCGGCGGCAGCCTCACCGGCAGCGGCGGCCGCATCACGACCGACAACCTCTATGTAGCGATCCAGAACGTCGGAACCGGCTCCGTCGGCTTCTACGACGGCACGCATACGTTCGATGCAACGGGCAGCGGCTACATTGATGCCGGCGGCGGTACGCTGCGCGTCCGCGAAAATACCGACGTTACGATCAACGCCCCCGTCGGCGTCTATCTCACCCAAGGCAAAGGCGGAAAATTCGAGATGTCCGGCGGCACGCTGAACGTCAACAGCTCCGATACCGGCCTCCTGCTGGACACCGGTGCGGGCAAGACTGCCCTCTCCGGCGGCACGCTCAACATCACCGGCACGGCGACGACTGACGGAGGAAAGCCTGTCGGCATCTCGGCCCGCAGCGAGATCGAATTTGGCGGCACGACTGTCAATTTCAGGAATTGCAGCCGCGACCTGCTCTCCCTCAACGCGGCCAATAAGCTCACCGCCGGTAAGCTCAGTCTTTCCGGCTCCATGATGGGTGCACAGCTCTCCGGGGGCTTCGAGATGACCGGCGGCGAGATTGTTTCCGACTGCGCCACGGTCGGCATCGCCGTTACCGAGGGCACAGCCGCGCTCAAGGGCGGCAAGCTCGACCTGAAGGGCAGCGGCTACCCCTTCTATCTGTCCGGCGGCGGCATCCTCGACTTCGCGGGCGCGACGGTCGATGCCGTCACGAGCCAGAACTGCGCACTCTTTGTCGACTATGTGAAGGATGCCTCCGGAACCGTTATCCGCGACGAGAGCGGCAAGCCGAGCTTTGACGGCTCTTATAAGATCACCGACGGCACGGTCACGCTGCAATCTGCGCAGGCGGCGGCCAACGCCCTGTATACCTCCATTGCCGACACCCACGGCGTCTGGGTCGGCGCGGACGAAGCAAGCGCCGCCTTCGCCGCCAACGTCACGCAGGCGCTTCTTGCGACGAACAAATACGCCCGCTTCGCGGAGAAGGCCAGCCACACGCTGACCCTCGTCAACGTCAAGGAAGGCACGTCGGCCACGCATCCCGCCGGTTCTTCCCTCACCTACACGGCCAAGGACGCACCCGCCGGGCAGCACTTCTCCCACTGGGAGCTGACCGTCGGGAACGACACCACAAACGTCGGCACGAATCCGACCTACACCGGCACGATGCCGGACGGCGACGCCACCCTGACGGCAGTCTACGAAAACTGCTCCGGCGGCAAGGCGACCTGCGTCGAGCAGGCCAAGTGCGATATCTGCGGCCGGCCTTACGGCGAACTCGGTAACCACGACTTCACCGCCGAAACCGCCGAGGCCAAGTACTTAAAGTCCGAAGCCACCTGTGAAAGCGCCGCGGTCTACTATAAGTCCTGCGCCGTCTGCGGCGAAAGCTCCAAGGGCACGGAAGTCGAGGCAACCTTCACCTCCGGTGACCTCGGCGACCACGACTGGAACGCATGGACCTCCAACGGCGACGGCACGCACACCCGCACCTGTAAGCTCAACACCGCCCACACCGAGACCGAAAACTGCCACGGCGGCACGGCTGACTGCTCGCACAAGGCCGTCTGCAACGACTGCCACGGCGAATACGGCGACTTCGGCGCACATAGCTACACCGCCGAAACCGTGGACGCAAAGTACCTGAAAACCGAAGCCGACTGCGACAACGCGGCGGTCTACTACAAGTCCTGCTCCGGCTGCGGTGCAACCTCCAAGGACACGGAAGCCGAGGCGACCTTCACAAGCGGCGATCCCCTCGGCCACGACTGGGGCGATTGGACGTCCAACGGTGACGGCACCCACACCCACGCCTGCAAGCACAACGCCGCCCACACCGAGACGCAGGACTGCCATGGCGGCGAAGCGACCTGCCGGGAGAAAGCGGTCTGCGACGACTGCCACGGCGAATACGGCGAGCTTGGCGATCACCTTTACAATGCCAGAGTCGAAGATCGAAAGTATTTAAAGGCCGAGGCCAACTGCGCCCACGGCACACTCTATTATTACTCCTGCTCCGTCTGCGGCGCGTCCTCTGAGGGCACGGAAGACGATACCCTCTTTGAAGTCGGTGACAGACTCGGGCATGAGATCCTCATCATCCTCGAAACCGAGCTGTTTACGGAGGGCGCGCGCTGCGGGAAGTGCGGCGAAATTCTCACCGCCCCGCAGCCGAAGATCAAAACCTTCTGGACGGACGACGGCAACTACGATGCCGAGCTTTACGCCTCCGCGCCCGGCAACTGGGTCATCTCCGATGCCGCAGACCTCGCGGCGCTTGCAAAGAAGGTCGGCGACGGCTTCACCTTCGAGGGCTGCACCATCACCCTCACGGCGGACATCGACCTGAGCGGTCACCGCTGGATCCCGATTGGCTACCACGCCTCCATCAATACCGGCGGCACCTTCAAGGGCGCCTTTGAAGGCGGGGGGCATAACATCACCAATATGTTTGCCTGCCCGCAGAACTACAGCCATGCAGTCTACGAAGTGGGTCTGTTCGGCTGGGCAGAAAACGCCACGATCTGTGACCTGCAGGTATCCGGCACCGTTTTCTTCGACTCTAGGGAGGTCGGCTCCTCGCACGCCGGAGGCCTGATCGCATGGATGAAGGGCGGAACGGTCCGGAATTGCTCCTTTGTCGGCAGCGTCTGCCTGATTTCCGATGCCACGTATGGGCAGACGGTCGGCGGTTTGATCGGTGGCATCGACGGCGGCTCCACCGTGGAAAACTGCTATGTCATTGCGGATGTCACCGCGAGCGCACCGAATACCGCCGCTTGGACCGGCGGTCTGTGCGGCATGGCCGGATATACCGTAATCTCCAACTGCTATGCCGTCTGTCGGCTGAGCAACAGAGCCAGCCGCACCAGCAACTACATCGGCGCGATCAGCGCCACAGCATATAGCGGCGTGACCATTTCCGACTGCTATGCGCAGTCTGACTACGCCGTCTTCGGGAGCGCGGAGCGGCGCGTCGCCAACGGCACGCTCCTGTCCAAGGCCGACCTGCAAAGCGCGGACGGCATCGTTCCCGCTCTGAATGAAACGGTCCGGAAGCATTCGAGCCGCGCGCTCAACGGCTGGGTGCTCGATCCGGCGCAGAACGGCGGCTACCCCACCTTCGGCGCGGCGGTCTGGTTTGAAAACAGCGCGAAGGATGAGCTGCTCGACTGTCAGATCGTCCCCTTCGGCGGCACGGTAACGTTCCCGACGACCCTGCCGCAGGATGATACCTACGAGATCACCGGCTGGTGCACCGACGCGGCGGGCAAGAACGACTTCGACCTGACCCAGCCCATCACCGGCAACCTCACGCTCTACGCCAAGTGGACGCTCCGCCCCGACCACAAGCACCTCCCCGGCGTCTGTAAGATCGGCACGGACGGTCTGCACGACTACGTCTGCACCCTCTGCGGCAACACCTTCGACTGCAAATACACGACCAAGGTCGTCCCGGCCACCTGCACCGCCTCCGGCTACACCGTCCACACCTGTGTAAACTGCGGCAACTCCTACATCGACACCCTCGTCGTGGGCGGTCACGACTGGGTCAAGACCGTCACCCCGCCGACGCATACCGAGATGGGCTACACCTACTACGAATGCTCGGTCTGCAAGGAAAACTACAAGAGCGACTACACCGCTCCTGTTGGCCACACCTTTGACGACGGTACGGTCGCAAAGGAAGCCACCTGCACCGAAGAAGGCAAGATCATCTACACCTGCTCCTGCGGCGCGACGCACACCGCTCCGATTCCCAAGACCGGTCACGAGCTGGTGGACACCGTCACCGCTCCGACCTGTACGGAGCTTGGCTACACGACCCATTCCTGCAAGCACTGTGATTACACCTATACCGATACCCCCGTCGCGGCCCTCGGCCACAAGTGGGACAATGGCACGGTGACAACGCCCGCCACCTGCACGGCTGACGGCGAAATGACCTACGCCTGCTTCTGCGGCGCGACGCGCACCGCTCCTATCCCCAAGACCGGCCATGAGCTGGTGGCCACTGTCACCGCCCCGACCTGCACCGAGCTTGGTTATACGACCCACACCTGTAAGCACTGCGATTACACCTACACCGACACTCCCGTCGCGGCCCTCGGCCACAAGTGGGACGGCGGCAAGGTCGCGGCAGCTCCCTCCCTCACCGAAACCGGCAAGCTCATCCAGACCTGCACCGTCTGCAAGGCCACGAAGGAAAGCGTCATCCCGATGCTCTCCGACTGCGACGGCGGCGAGGGCTGCCCGAGCAGTGCCTACAAGGACGTCCCCGGCCTTGAAAACTGGGCGCATGTCGGCATCGACTTCGTTTTGAAGTCCGGCCTGTTCTACGGCACGTCCGACACCACCTTCTCCCCTGACAACGCCATGACCCGCGCGATGCTCGTCACGGTGCTCTACCGCCTTGAGGGTCAGCCGAAGGTCAGCGGGAAGAATCCGTTCTCTGACGTGAAATCCGACACTTGGTACACCGACGCTGTCATCTGGGCGGCGGAAAACAAGATCGTCAACGGCATCGGCGGCGGCAAGTTTGACCCCGACGGCAAGATCACACGCGAACAGATGGCCGCGATCCTCTACCGCTACTCCACCTTCAAGGGTCTGACCCTGACGGAGGGCAAGTTCGCCGCCGAGTACCCCGACGAGAAGGACATCAGCGCCTACGCCCTCGACGCCATGAGCTGGGCCAACGCCGAAGCCCTCATCAACGGTACCGGCATCGGCAGCACCGTCTACCTCGACCCGCAGGGCAACGCCACCCGCGCCCAAGTCGCCGCCATCCTCATGCGCTATGTGCAGAATGTCCTGAGGAAGTGACCAAACCACGCGCCGTGCCACCTTTCTCTGCGAGGTGACCGAGCCGCAGCGAGAGGTGGCGCGGCGCAGCCCCAAAATTGTACGTACATTCGCACAACCATTCTGAACCGAAAGGGGAAGCAAGAATGAAACAACGAATTTTTAGTATTCTGCTGGCGCTCTGTCTTGTGCTGAGCCTGCTGCCGACGATCACTTTCGCCGAGGGCGAAACGACGGCGGAGGTCGGCACGGCGGCGGAGCTGCGCAGCGCCATCGAGGGCGGCACGGCCGACACCGTCAAGCTGACGGCGGACATCACCATCGACGCGCGGCTGACCGTTACCCGCACCGTCGCGGTCGATCTGAACGGCTGCGTCCTGTCCTTCGACCAGACGGCGGATTCCGACAGCATCTTCCGCGTCAGCGGCGAGAACAACACCCTGACCCTGCGCGACTCTCGCCCCGACGCGACACATAGCGATGACGCCCTCCCCGTCGGCGGCCTCATCACCGGCGGCCGCGGCAATACCTACTTTACCGGCTCCTATATCCAGCACTGGGGCGGCGGCATTTATCTGGATTCCGCAGCCTTCGTTCTGGAGGGCGGCACGATCTATGACTGCGGCTTCCACGGCGACACCTCGCAGTCCGTTGCGCTGTTCGGCGGCGGCATCTACTCCGTGGGCAGCTCCGTCAAGATCCACGGCGGCGCGATCCGCAGCTGCGTCCTGAAGGGCGACATCGCAGGCCTCGGCGGCGGCATTCATCTGGATCGCGAGTCCTCCTTTGAAATGACGGACGGCGTTATTGCCGACTGCGCAGCCAGCGGAGCCGGCGGCGGCATCTACTCCAATTGTAAAGCATTCCAGATCACCGGCGGTCGCATCGAAAACTGCACCGCAGGCACAAAAGGCGGCGGCATTTTCCTCGGCGGTTACCCCTCGCCCGCCGTCCTGAACGCCACGATCTCCGGCTGCACGGCGAAATACGGCGGCGGCGTTTACCTCGAGGCCTACGCCGCACTGGAGCTGCAGGAAAACGCGCTCATCACGGGCTGCAAGCTGACCGACGACGAGGATGCCGCAGGCGAGGCCATCTATTTTTCGACGGAGTCGGTCTACACCGCCAACACCGACGGCATCTTCCTGTACGCCAACGGCGGTAAGGTGGAAGGCACCGTCTACGTCAGCGAGGCCGATTGGGACTTTGGCAAAAATGTCAAGTTCGCCAAGGCGATCACCCACACCGACGACGCGCCCACCACGGTCTTTACCGGCGACATCTACTGCAAGGGCGACATCCGCGGCGGCATCTTCTACGGCAAGGTCACCGTTCCGGAGACCAGTTGGAACTGGTCGGAGGACTACGACTCCTGCATCAGCACCATCTCCGGCGGCACGTTCTACGGCCCCGTTGAAACCGACTGCTACGTCAGCGGCGGTATGTACTACGCCGGTCTGACCTTTGGCGAACACGGTGAGCGCCGCGACGGCACCGTCGTCGTGACCAACCGGAGCTTCGGCGAGACCTACTGCATCGAGATCGCCCTGCGCGGTTACCGCCTCTCCGAGCCGGACACCCCCGAGCGTGAGGGCTACACCTTCCTCGGCTGGTACAGCAACCGCAACCGAGCGGATTTCTACGCTGGCACCTACATCGACAAAACCCACGTCGCAAGATGGCAGAAAAATACCGCTGACATCGCCGTCACCGCCGACAAGGGCGGCAAGGTCTCCGCCGATGGCACGACATGGAGCGGCAGCATCACCGTCTCCGTCCCCAACGGCAAGACGCTCGGCGAATCCTTACAGTTCCAGCCGGACGATGGCTACGAGCTTGTCTCCGCCGAGATGCCGAAGATCGTCGATGTCGCGGCGGCAGGGACTTACACCGTCCTGCTCGACGAAAACGGCCATGTCTGGACGGTCGGCGACAATTTCTACGGTCAGCTCGGCCAGCCGCAGAGCAGCGGCGGAAAATACCCAAATTCTGCCCTCCAACGCGTCACGGCGGGCATCGGCGACACGAGGATCACCGCGATCGCTGCCGGTCCCGACTACGCGTTCCTGCTCGATGAAAACGGCCGCCTCTGGTCAGCGGGCCGGAATCGATTCGGCCAGCTCGGCCGCTCGGAAAACGTCGGCAGCGATGAGGGCGCAACGCAAAAATTTGAGCGCGTGACGGACGGCCTCGGCGACACGAAGATCGTTTCCGTTTCCGCCGGTGACGGGTTTGCCTTCGCAATCGACGAAAATGGCCACCTCTGGTCCGCAGGCCGGAATCAATTCGGCCAGCTCGGCTATGATGAAAATGCCCACACCGAAACGCCCAACCCCGTATTCCGCCGGGTCACGGACGGTGTCGGCAACACGAAATTTGCCGCCGTTTCCGCCGGCATGAACGGCTCGCTCGCGCTCGACGAAACCGGTTGCGTCTGGTCAGTGGGCTACAACGCCTTCGGCCAGCTCGGCTACTCCGGCGGCGACGAGAACCGTTGCCTCCACACCTTCCAAAAGGTCACAGCGGGCATCGGCGGCGTCAGGATCGTTTCCATCGCCGTCGGCGGGAATTACGCCTACGCCATCGATGAAGACGGTCACGTCTGGTCGGCAGGCATCAACGACTACGGTCTGCTCGGCAGACCCGACAATTACGAGACCGCCAAGGCAAATCCGACCTGCACCCGCATTACCGACGGCATCGGCGATACGAAGATCGTCGCCGCCTCTGCCCAGAACAGCTATGCCACGCTCCTCGACGAGGACGGCGGCATCTGGACCCTCGGCAAAAACGATGCCGGTCAGCTCGGCAGAGAGGACGGCTTCGGCAGCGACAGCGCGACCGGCTCGACCTTCCGGCTCGTGAGCCGGTTCAGCGAGGCAAAAATCGTTGCCATCGCTACCGCAGAGAAACCCGCCGTTGGATTCTACGATCCGGAGGAACACACCGTTGCGCTCGACGCGGACGGCAAGGTCTGGACGAACGGCAAAAACAGTTACGGTCAGCGCGGCTGTTATGAATATGCTTATTGGGATGGCGACTGGCACTATGCCCCGCTGACGACCTCCGTCGGTCGGAACCTCACCGCCGAGGAGCTGGACGCCTATGTCCCCAACGCCGACACCTCCCTGCACATCACCTTTAAGGACGTCGCCGCCCCCGTGATCGACTTGGAGGACGGCAAGACCTACTGCGGTGCCGTGACCGCTACCGTCACGGACAACGACGAAATTGAAGCCGTCACCCTGAACGGCAAGCCCGCCACCCTCGGCGAAGGCGGCAAGCTCACCCTCGCTCCGGCGGACGGCGAGCAGACCCTCACCGTCACCGACAAAACCGGCAACGCCACCACCGTGACCGTTACCGTCAACGCCGGCCACACCTACTCCTGCTACGCCGGTGCGGACGGCCTGCACTATCAGCACTGCGCCGTCTGCGGCAACGACGTTGACTGCGACTACACGACCAAGGTCGTCCCGGCCACCTGCACCGCCTCCGGCTACACCGTCCACACCTGTGTAAACTGCGGCAACTCCTACATCGACACCCTCGTCGTGGGCGGTCACGACTGGGTCAAGACCGTCACCCCGCCGACGCATACCGAGATGGGCTACACCTACTACGAATGCTCGGTCTGCAAGGAAAACTACAAGAGCGACTACACCGCTCCTGTTGGCCACACCTTTGACGACGGTACGGTCGCAAAGGAAGCCACCTGCACCGAAGAAGGCAAGATCATCTACGCCTGCTCCTGCGGCGCGACGCACACCGCCCCCATCCCCAAGACCGGTCACGAGCTGGTGGACACCGTCACCGCTCCGACCTGTACGGAGCTTGGTTATACGACCCATTCCTGCAAGCACTGTGATTACACCTACACCGATACCCCCGTCGCCGCCCTCGGCCACAAGTGGGACAACGGCACGGTCACGAAGGAAGCCACCTGCACGGCTGACGGCGAAATGACCTACGCCTGCTTCTGCGGCGCGACGCGCACCGCGCCCATCCCCAAGACCGGCCATGAGCTGGTGGCCACCGTCACCGCCCCGACCTGTACGGAGCTTGGCTTCACGACCCACACCTGTAAGCACTGCGATTACACCTACACCGACACTCCCGTCGCGGCCCTCGGCCACAAGTGGGACGGCGGCAAGGTCGCGGCAGCTCCCTCCCTCACCGAAACCGGCAAGCTCATCCAGACCTGCACCGTCTGCAAGGCCACGAAGGAAAGCGTCATCCCGATGCTCTCCGACTGCGACGGCGGCGAGGGCTGCCCGAGCAGTGCCTACAAGGACGTCCCCGGCCTTGAAAACTGGGCGCATGTCGGCATCGACTTCGTTTTGAAGTCCGGCCTGTTCTACGGCACGTCCGACGCCACCTTCTCCCCTGACGACGCCATGACCCGCGCGATGCTCGTCACGGTGCTCTACCGCCTTGAGGGTCAGCCGAAGGTCAGCGCGAAGAACCCGTTCAGCGACGTCGAATCCGACACTTGGTACACCGACGCCGTGATCTGGGCGGTGGAAAACAAGATCGTCAACGGCATCGGCGGCGGCAAATTCGATCCCGACGGCAAGATCACCCGCGAACAGATGGCCGCGATCCTCTACCGCTACTCCACCTTCAAGGGTCTGACCCTGACGGAGGGCAAGTTTGCCGCCGAGTACCCCGACGAGAAGGACATCAGTGCCTACGCCCTCGACGCCATGCGCTGGGCCAACGCCGAAACCCTCATCAACGGCACCGGCATCGGCAGCACCGTCTACCTCGACCCGCAGGGCAACGCCACCCGCGCCCAAGTCGCCGCCATCCTCATGCGCTACGTCCAAAACATCCTGAGCAAATAAATTCATCCTGTAATGCGTAGGGGCCGATGCCCATTGCGCAGCCGTTGGCGACGAAGGAGCCTTACGGATGCGGCATACCCCTTGCGGGTACATCGGCCCGACGTGCACAACAACACGGGCGGACAGTCCTAATGAACTGTCCGCCCGTGTTGTTCAGCCTGTTATACCAAAATTCAATGAGAGCATGAAATACTCAGCGTGTCGAAAAACTCTTGACATTACCGCATGAAGCTTTTGTGCATCATTTTCGGGTGCCTCGCATGGGCGAAGAAATGGCACATTTCTGATTTTGCTATGCTTTTGCATAGCAAAATCCGCCCGAGGCTTGCACCCCGGACGGACTTTCAAGAGAGGGATTTACGCTTCGCAGAAATACTTCGCGGTCTTCGCGGCAAGGCGCGCGTTGTTATAGACAAGCTGGATGTTCGCGGCAAGGCTGTCGCCGCCGGTCAGCTCCTTGACCTTTGCCAGCAGGAACGGGGTCGTCTCCTTACCGTGGATGCCCTGTGCCTTCGCCTCGACGATCGCTTCGTTGATGGCGTTGTTGATCTCGTCGGCATCCATGGAATACTCCTCGGGGATCGGGTTCGTGACCAGCATACCGCCGCGCAGGCCAAGCTCGTGCTGCGTCTTGAAGGCCTTGGCAAGCTCTTCGGGGGTGTCGATCTCGTAGTCGACGGAGAAGCCGGAATGACGGGTGTAGAATGCGGGCAGCTCCTTCGTGCCGTAGCCGATGACGGGCACGCCGTGCGTCTCAAGATATTCAAGCGTCAGGCCGAGGTCGAGGATGGACTTTGCGCCCGCGCAGACGACCATTACCGGCGTAGAAGCCAGCTCTTCCAGATCGGCGGAAATGTCCATGGTCGTTTCGGCTCCGCGATGCACGCCGCCGATGCCGCCGGTGGCAAAGATCTTAATGCCCGCCATGTGCGCAATGATCATCGTGGTGGTGACGGTCGTCGCGCCGTCCTCGCCGCGCGCACACAGGACCGCAAGGTCGCGGCGGGACGCCTTGGCAATGGCAGTTCCCTTTTTGCCGAAATACTCGATCTCCTCGGGGGTCAGGCCGGCCTTGAGGCGGCCGCCGATGATGGCGATGGTAGCGGGAACCGCGCCGTTTTCGCGGATAATGCGCTCGACCTCGAGGGCTGTTTCAACGTTCTGCGGATAGGGCATACCGTGGGAAATGATGGTGGATTCCAGAGCGACAACAGGCTTGCCGGCCGCCAGTGCCTCAGCGACCTCGGGCTTTACATCGAGAAATTGATTCAGCATAGTAATAAATCCTCCTGAAAATTATTGATTATTTTATTGTGCCGTCCATCCGTTGCCGGACGGTTTCGGCGGATAATAACGGATTGATTGCGTCCGCGCTCTCCACCGCGATCGAAGCGGCGGCAGCAGCGGCGTGCGCGCTGTATTCCAGACTCCCCTGCTCCAGATACGCCCATGTCAGCGCGGCCATGAACGCATCTCCGGCTCCGGTCGCATTCTTCATAACGGCCGGGTAACATGGGACCTTCAGCATCTGCTCATGATCGGCGGCAAGAACGCCGTCCGTTCCGAGCGAGATAAACACACGCTTCAGGCCGGTCTTCAGCAGGGTCTCGGCGGCAAGCCGCAGGCTTTCGTCGTCGGTGATCTTCACGCCGGAGAGAAGCTCGGCTTCGATGCGGTTCGGCTTGAGGGTGTGGAGCTTTCCGAGAATCGGCTTGAGCTTGACCGCCTTCGCCGTGGAAACGGGGTCCGCAAAGATCGGTGCAGTGCAGTGATTGGCAAGATACTCCAAGGAACGCGCGGGAATGTTCGTGTCAGTCACGATCGCCTGCGCATGATTCAGCATTTGCAGGTTGGACGCAAAATAGCCGGGTTGAAGCTGTTCGCAGATCTCCATGTCGGAAACCGCCAGCGCCATGTCGCCGTCGGGACCGCACAGGAACAAATAGGTGGGCGTCGCGCCGCCCTGGACCGTCAGCGCATGACTGATGTCGATCCCAAGCTCTCCGCAGGAAGCGGCGATCCGGCGTCCGTTCATGTCGTCGCCGAGCGCCGTCAGGAAACGCACGTCCGGGCCGAGCAGCGAAAGGTCATGCGCAATATTGCGGCCCACGCCGCCGGGGCTCATCGTGACCCTGCCCGGATTGGAGTCGGCCTGCACCAGCGGCGCGAACGCCTTGCCGCCGATATCCATGTTCACGCCGCCCGTCACTGCAACATAACGGTCTGCGCGAATAACATAGCCTTTCCCGGCGATGTAGCCCTTTTTCATCAAGTTGGAGATATGGACCGCAACGGAAGAACGGGTGATCCCCGCCATCTCCGCCAAGCGTTCCTGCGAGATCATGGGATCCGCCTCGATCCAGCGAAGGATCTGCTGTTCGCGTCGGGTCATTTTCTCACTTCCTAAGCAAAAGTTAATTTCTTTATCTGTGCTTATTATATCTCGTTCTGCAGAAAAGTCAATAGGTATTTTTTATTTTTTACGAAAAATTTTCGGTCCCGCGTTCGCTCGAACAACACTTGCTCCCGGAACAGGTCTTTTCGGAAAAAAGAGGCGGGAATACTTGACGGACGCGCGGTAAAATGCTACAATAATTTTACGTCGTCAAGGACGGGGGTTTTCGTTTCCTGCGAAATCTACGCCGCTGCGGCGACCGTGGATGTCTTTCATCAGATTTCAGTATCAAAATGCCGCTGTGGTGGAATAGGTAGACACAAGGGACTTAAAATCCCTCGCCCTTAAAGCGTACCGGTTCGAGTCCGGTCAGCGGCACCAAAAGCCTCACGGATGATATACTCCGTGAGGCTTTTTTATATGGGTACAGTGTTTTATCTGGGCTGTCCCCTTTTGATTCTTCGGTTGAGATTTATTTGTCCTTCGGCTTGAAGATCAGTCCTGCCAGCCAGCCGAACACCACGGCGGCGGCGATGCCCCCGGCCGTAGCGGTCAGGCCGCCCGTAAAAATACCGAGAAATCCGTGCTCGTCAACGGCCTCCTTTACACCCTTTGCCAGATTGCTGCCAAAGCCCGTAAGCGGGACGGTCGCACCCGCCCCCGCGAAATCGATCAAGTGCTGATAAAGGCCCACAGCGCCTAAGAATACGCCCGCCACTACATACGACACCAAAATCCGTGCCGGGGTCAGCTTCGTCTTATCGATCAAAATCTGTCCGATCACGCACAGCAGACCGCCGACGACAAATGCCTTCAAATAATCCATAGCGTCAGCTCCTTTCCGAATGGACCGCAACGGCATGACACACGGCCGGGATGGATTCGCCCTGCTGCGTGGAAAGCGGAGAAAGGAGCGCGCCCGTTCCGCAGAACAGCAAACGATTGAGCTGTCTGCGCTCCATTTGGCCGAGCAGATGTCCGCAGAGCACGGAGGCGCTGCACCCGCAGCCGCTCCCGCCGCAATGGACGTCCTGCTTTTCCGTGTCGAAGATCATCACGCCGCAGTCGCTGTAACGCGAACCGAGCTTGACGCCGACTTTTTCAAACAGTTCGCGCACGAGTTGACTGCCGAGCGCTCCGAGATCGCCGGTCACGATCAGATCGTAGTCCTCCGGTGCAAGGCCCATATCGTCAAAATGCGCACGGAGCGTCTCAAACGCCGCAGGCGCCATTGCCGCCCCCATGTTGTTGGCATCCTTGATCCCGCGGTCGACGATCGTACCGACAGTCGCCGCGCGGAGGTACGGCCCCTTTCCGTGCTGCGACAGGAGCACCGCTCCCGCGCCGGTGACCGTCCACTGCGCGGTCGGCGTGCGCTGTCCGCCGTAGCCGAGCGGAAAACGATATTGCCGTTCCGACGAGGCAAAATGCGAGGATGCCATTGTCAGCGTTTTGCGGCAGTAGCCGCCGCTGACCGCCATTCCCGCAAGGATCAGTCCCTCGGCCATGGTCGAGCAGGCGCCGTAGAGGCCAAAGGTCGGAACGCGGTTGTTGCGCATGGAAAAGCTGGAGCCGATGCACTGATTCAGAAGATCGCCGACAAACGCCGCGTCCAGCTCCTCTTCCTTCCAATCGGCCTTTTGCAGCGCAAGGCGCATGGCAGTCTTCTGCATCTGCGTCTCCGCCTTTTCCCATGTCTTTTCGCCGAAGGCGGTGTCCTCCGACGCAATATCAAAGCTGCTTTTCAGCGGCCCCTGTGCTTCCTTTTTTCCGACCACGGAGGCATAAGCGGCAATTGCCGGCGGCTGAAGGAAAAGAAAGCTTTGCTTTCCCTGACGCGAAGACTCCATATCGATCACTCCCGTTCTGTATAGAGCTATTATGTGGAGATCGCCGAAAATCATCCGCGACATCTTGTTTTTTCTGCGATTTTATAGTATAATATTTATACTTCATAACAGAAAGGGAGAAATCTATGGATTCCACGAACCGTGCACCGGCCGAGCTGGCGCCGAAGGAGAATGTGGCGCTCGGCATCGTCGGTGCGCTGCTGTTTTCGCTTGCCGGAGCGCTGTGCTACTTTCTTCTCAGCCGCGTCGGCTACATTGCCACGATCAGCGCACTGGTCGGCGCGTACTGCGCCTGCTTCGGCTACGGCCTGTTCGCCCATAAAAAGGATTCAAAGACGGGCGTGATCGTTGCCGCTGTGGTTACCGTCCTTGTGATGGTGCTCTCCGTGGTGTTCTGTCTGGCGTTTGAGCTGTATGAGTTCGTTCAGAACGACTATGCGAACATCAAGCTGACCGAAGCGATCAGCGACACGGTGCGCAGCCTCTTTGACAGCAATTATACCATCGAATATGGCCTCCGTTCCTACATCATAGATAAAGGCCAGTTTGCGAAGGATCTGCTGATCTCGCTGGTCTTCACTGCGGTCGGCATTTTCAGCTTTGCCACAGGGCAGAAAAACAAGCGCAAGGCCGCGCAGCAGGCGGCGCAGGCACAGAACATGCCGCCGCAGACTATCCCGATGCCGACCCCCGCGCAGGCACCGGCCGAGCCGACCGAGGCCGTCGCCGCACCGGAAGAAGAACACGAATAAAACAGAATAAGTGCTCCGCCTCACAGCGGAGCACTTGATTTTTGATATCAGTCGATGTCACGGACGACCTCTTCGGGAGGATTGTCCAGCACTGCGGGATTGCGCATCAGCTTATGGAAGTATTTCAAAACCGTAGCATAATAGAAGCCGTCGACCGTTCGCTCGTCGCAGTTGAGCACAAAATCGACATAGCGGCGCGTGACCGGCTTTCCGTCCGCGTCCAGCTCTACCTTGCGGTACTTTCTGCCGACGGCCAAAAAGACGGGAAGATTGCCGAAATTATACAGGTGGTGCACAATGGGCGGGATGCCCAGAGAGCCCATGGACGTAAAAATAACAGAACCGTGGAAGGGGCTTAACTCCGTCAGGAAGAGCGGCAGCTTTCCGAAGTAGTCCGCGACCTTGAGGCACCAGACCGTGAATTTCAGGAGCAGGCCGGGAATGCTCGCCAAAAGCCCCGCCAGATTGTCAAAGCTGCTGTCCAGCGGCGTGTTTTTGACCTTTTCCACCTCGTCGTTGAGCTTGTGATAGACGTCGACGGCGGTATCCGTCTGCGTCAAATGGAGCTTTATCATCGTGTCGGGCGAATCAGTGCTCATGCTCTTTTTAACGGCCATGACGAACTGGATGTCGTCGTCCCGCTGATAAACGCGCTGCCCGGAGAAGAAGCGGTTGCAGCCGGGGTACTTGGCAATGCAGCGGACGTAGGCGGCAAGGAACACATGGAACAGGCCGAAGTTATCCAGCCCTTCGGCGCGCTTTTTATGGACATACCGCTCGATCGCGCTGATCTCTATGGTATCATGGATATTGTTGCAGGCATCGTTTCGGTCGGGCATGATATAGCCCGCCACGACCGACATGCCGCCGATGCCGCGCACGCGCCGTCCGTCCCGGCGGTCGCCCCATGTGGGATGATAGCGTCCGTCGCTGAAGGGCCGCAGTGCCAACGACGAGGCAAACAGCGACGCGATCAGACAGAGATTTGCAAGCTTGCCGAACAGCTCAAAGGTTTCGATGCGCGAAGCCTCGGTGAACAGATCGTAGCTCAAAAAGGCCAGCGGGATCGCTGTAGTCAGCGTAAGAATAAACGCAAAGCGCAGCTTTCCGGTCATTAAAATGCGGTAGAAGCAATAAAACCCCAGATAAAGGATCCAGCATACGGCAATATAGCGCTTATAGGCAAACAGGCTGTAGCTGACGCTCAGATCGGCGGCCATCACCGGGTTCTCCCGAATGCGTAAATACCAATCCAGCGCGATCTGCCCGAAGTAGACGCACGCCCAGAAAACAGGCTTCGTGCTGCGGTAGAACTCCGTTTCCCCGCGATAGAGCAGGATAAACAGGAAGCCCGCCGCCACCGCCATGGGCAGCACCTTCTGGAACCAGATATTGACCGTGCTGATCGTCTGCGCCTCGCCGAAGCAGAGCGCCAGGATCTGCATAACGATCGAGCCGAGCGCCAGCAGCGCCGCAAGCCATGTCAGCGGGTTTTTTCTGCTCACATAAAAGCGAATCTGTTTCATATTCTTAACAGTCCCTCCTTTTTCTCTCGCGCTCCGTTCCCCGCCGACGGCCAAGCCGCACCGACGGCGATCGTTCTATGATATTCATATTCCGTTATTCATATTTCATTCTGAATCACAAAGGAAAGCGGAGCAATTCTCGTTCGCCGCGTCGGTTTTTCCTCCCCGCAGCGGCCGAAATGTCACACGGGTCCTACGACATTTCGTCAATATTTTATCATTGCGCCCGAAAGAAGTCAAGCGCTCATCCCTGCGCAGGGAGGCGGCGGAACGTACATTTCGGCCTTTTTTCGCGGCGGACCGTCCCGATTCCGCCCCAACACAAAAAAAGTGTCGCAAAAATGCGAAAAACCGTTGACATTCGGAACAATTCCATTTATATTTCACTGTGAGCGTCTTATAAATGCGGACGCTACAATATTAGAAATGGGGGAGGATAAATGTCCCAGGAGCTGATCCGTTTGACAGACCTTGTGATGGAGTTTGACGGAGAACGCATTCTCGATTCGATCAACCTTTACATCAACGACAAGGAATTTCTCACCTTGCTCGGCCCGAGCGGCTGCGGCAAGACCACCACACTTCGTGTCATCGGAGGCTTTTTGACGCCGACATCCGGCGATGTTCTGTTTGACGGCAAGCGCATCAATGAAACGCCTGCCTACCAGCGAAAGATCAACACGGTCTTCCAGCGCTACGCCCTTTTCCCGCATCTGGACGTCTATGACAATATCGCCTTCGGGCTGCGCATTGCCAAGCTTTCGGAAGCGGAGATCGACGAGCGGGTAACGAAGATGCTGGAGATCGTTTCACTCAAGGGCTTTGAGAACCGTAAGGTCACTGCCCTCTCCGGCGGTCAGCAGCAGCGTGTCGCCATTGCGCGCGCACTGGTCAACCGTCCGAAGGTGCTGCTGCTGGACGAGCCGCTTGGCGCACTGGACCTGCGTCTGCGAAAGGATATGCAGAACGAGCTTAAGCGCATCCAGCAGGCTATGGGGATCACATTTATTTATGTGACCCACGATCAGGAGGAAGCGCTCACCATGTCTGACACCATCGTCGTCATGGATAAGGGCAAGATCCAGCAGATCGGCACGCCGGAGGATATTTACAACGAGCCGAAAAACGCCTTTGTCGCGGACTTTATCGGTGAATCCAACATTCTCGACGGCGTCATGCTCGAGGATCGGCTGGTCAAGTTCTTCGGCCGTCAGTTCCCGTGCGTGGACTCCGGCTTTGAGAAGAACGAGCCGGTGGACGTCGTGATCCGCCCGGAGGATATCGATATCGTGTCGGCCGACGAGGGCCATCTGTGCGGTACGGTCACCTCCGTCACCTTCAAGGGCGTTCACTACGACACCATCGTCGACTTCAAGGGCTTCAAATGGCTGATCCAGACGACGGACTTCTGTCCCGAAGGCTCCCGCATCGGCATCCGCCTGAACCCCGAGGATATCCATATCATGCACAAGAGCGAATACTCCGGGCAATTTGGCGACTACAGCTCCTATTCTGCCGAGTACGACGAGATCGCAGACGCGGAGGCAGGCGAAGATGAAGAGTAAATGGCTTTCCGGGCCGTACATTCTCTGGATGGTCCTGTTTACGCTGATCCCGCTGGGCGTTGTATTTTACTACGCCTTCACCGATTCGGCGACCGGCGCGTTCACGCTGACGAATCTGGCGCGCATCTGGGATTACCTCCCGATCTTCCTGCGCTCGATCTGGCTGAGCATTTTTGCAACGCTGATCTGCCTCGTGATCGGTTATCCGGTGGCCTATTTCATCGCCCACTGCAAGCCGACGACACAGCGCTTTCTGCAAATGCTCATTATGCTGCCCATGTGCATCAGCTTTCTGCTGCGGACGCTTGCGTGGGTCGCGCTGCTGGAGGATACCGGCATCATCAACAATTTCATCCGGTCGCTCGGCCTTTCGCCGCTGCCCCTGATCCGCAACAACGGCGCGGTCATTCTCGGCATGGTCTATAACTATCTGCCGTATATGATCCTGCCGCTCTACACGGTCATCATGAAGATCGATCGCCGCCTGATCGAGGCTGCGGAAGACCTCGGCTGCAACAGAGGGCAGGTCTTTACGAAGGTGACCCTTCCCCTGTCCGTCCCCGGCATTGTTTCGGGCATCACGATGGTGTTCGTGCCCGCCGTTTCCACGTTCTACATCTCCCAAAAGCTCGGCTCTCCCGGCACGATCCTGATCGGCGACGTGATCGAGTCGCAGTTCAAATCCGCCTACAACCCGAACCTCGGCGCCGCCATGTCGCTGGTGCTGATGGTTCTGATCTTCGTCTGCGTCGGCGTTATGAACCACTTTACCGACGAAGACGACGAAGAAAGCATGGTGACGATATGAGACGATTCAACCGTATTTTCACCATACTGGTGTTTATCTTCCTTTACATCCCGATGATCGTGCTTGCCGTAGCGTCGTTCAACAAGGGAACGGACATCGCCGTGTTCAAGGGCTTCACCTTTGACCAATATCGCGAACTGTTCCGCGACGGCACGCTCCTGCGCCTCCTGCGCAATTCCGTTTTCATCGCGGTCCTTTCCAGCCTGCTTGCCACCGTCGTCGGTACCGCCGCCTCCATGGGTATTTACAAGATGCGCGGACGGATGCGCTCGGCCGTCATGACCATGACCAACATCCCCATGACCAACCCCGAGATCGTTACCGGCGTATCCATGGCGCTGCTTTTTGCCTTTGCCGGTACGATGCTGCGCATCCACTCGATCCTCGGCTTCTGGACGCTGTTGATCGCGCATATCACGTTCAATCTTCCCTATATCATTCTGAACGTCATGCCGAAGCTCTCGCAAATGGACCCCGATCTGACCGAAGCGGCGCTTGATCTGGGCTGTACGCCGGTCCAGGCGTTTTTCAAGGTCACGCTGCACGAAATTCTGCCGGGTATCGTTTCGGGTGCGCTCATGGCCTTTACGATGTCGCTGGACGACTTCGTCATCTCCTATTTTGTCACCGGCTCCGGCTTTGTGACGCTGCCCGTCGAAATTTACAGCTATACCAAAAAGCCCATCCAGCCCAAGGTTTACGCACTGTTTACGCTGATGTTCCTCGTGATCCTGCTCGTCATGTCGGCAATGAATCTGCTTCAGGCGCGCGACCGCTCCAAGCGTCAAAAGGTAGGGAGGACGGCACGATGAAAAAGCGACTGTTTTCCGTTTTCCTTGTTCTGGTCATTCTGCTCGCCGCACTGCCGATGCAGGCTTCCGCCGCCGGCACCGTGACCATCAACGTCTACAACTGGGGCCAGTACATCTCCGACGGCACCGACGATTCCATCGACGTGATCGCGGAATTTGAAGATGCCTATCCCAATATTAAGGTCAATTACATGACCTATGACAGCAACGAGAGCATGTACACCAAGCTCAAGGCGGGCGGCGCATCCTTCGATCTGATCTTCCCGTCGGACTATATGGTCGACAAGCTGATCCAGGAGGATATGCTCGAGGAGCTGAATTTCGACAATATCCCGAATTTTCAGTACATTGACGCAAGCTTTAAGAATCTTGCCTACGATCCCGATAACCGCTATTCCGTTCCCTATACATGGGGTACCGTCGGCATTATCTACAATACGAAATATGTCGACGAGGCGGACGTCACGGGATGGGATGTTTTCTGGAACGAAAAGTATTCCGGCAAGGTCCTCATGTTCGACAATCCCCGCGACGCGTTCGCAATTGCGCAGTTTAAGCTCGGCTACGATATCAACACCGAGGACAGCGTCGCGCTGGGATTGGCGGCGCAGTCGCTCCGCGACGAAAAGCCCGTCGTGCAGGCCTACGTCATGGATCAGGTCTTTGACAAAATGGAACGCGCCGAGGCATGGATCGCGCCGTATTATGCGGGCGATTATCTGACAATGGTCGAGGAAAATCCCGATCTGGCGTTCTGTTTTCCCGAGGAGGGCTACAACCTCTTTGTCGACGCGATCTGCATCCCGAAGGGCGCCGAGCATAAGGAGGCCGCCGAGGCCTTCATCAACTTCCTGCTCTCGCCGGAGGTCTGTGCGCAGAATCTGGAATACCTCGGCTACTCCGCGCCCTCCGCGGCCGCGAAGGCGCTGATGGACCCCGAAATGGCGGAAAGTCCCGTCGCCTATCCCTCCGAGGAGGTCCTTGCAAGAGGCGCCGCCTTCCGTGCGCTTTCCGAAAAAGCGACGCAGGAGATGAACTCCCTCTGGCTGACGGTCAAGACCGCCGATACCGCGACGACTGTCTATCTGATATTGACCGCCGTCGCCGTCGTGTCGGTCGTTTTCCTCTGGCTTTTCTTCAAATTCCGAAAACAGCACAGAAAAGCCCGCCGCTGCCGCGCATGGAAAACCGGCGACTCTAATCGCTGACCGACCGCACCGCGAACACCGCTCATACAATAACCCCCGGAAGAAGTCAAACAGACTTCTTCCGGGGGTGCAGCGTGTCGAAAAACCCTTTTCGACACGCTGGCAGACTGTTAAAAAGTTCGGAAGACAAGCAACTCACGCCCGTCGGCGTACATAGGTACGGTAGGGCGTGAGTTGCGCAGTAAGTCAAAATTCTTGCGGAGCAAGCGAATTTTCACATTATAGAGTTTGGAATATCCCGTTTTTCCGAATCAAAACTTAGATAGTGAAAATCTGTTAAAATGTTAGCCGATTTTGACGATTACGGACTTTTTTGACAGTCTGAACCCTCGGAAGAAGTCAAACAGACTTCTTCCGGGGGTGTTTGTTTTGTTGCTGCCAATACAAAAACGAGACCGATGCACTGCCATAACGGCGCTAAAGTCGTCCGGACGCGTGTAGATCGTGAAGCAGCAGTCCTCGGCTTCAAAATCGTCCGCGCCACAGTCCATTGCATCCATCATGACAATGTATGATTCGGCATTCGGTCAGGATCTTTTTGCGCGTTCGTTGGTATCGATGCTTGCTCGGAACACAAAAAAGCGGTCATAGAGAAATTCGGTTGAAAAATTCAGGAGCATATTCAGCGCCGTAACAAGATATTCATTCCAGCCGATGCCGGTCAGCGCATGCTCCAGCCACGTTGTAGCGGGCGTGAAGACGGCGTAATAGGCGGCGACCTTAAGCATCGCCACGGGGACATTGCCGGCCGATTGGAAGGTGAATTTCCGGTTCAGCGTGAAGTTCCAGAGCACGGAGAGCAGCAGCGCAATCAGATAGCTGAGCCATTCGATTCCCGGCAGGAGCAGCTCGTTGAGCAGCGTGAAGCTGCCGATCTGGATCAGACCGGCCGACACAGAAAAGAGCGCAAATTTCACGGTGCGCAGCAGCTCGCGCCTACGACTCACCTTGCCCATGCTGCGCCCTCGACCTCGCAGGTCTTCTGCCGGAGCATCAGCGCATCGATCGTTGTGCGCGGGTCACGGCCGTCATACAAGACGGCATGTGCCGCTTCGGTGATCGGCATCTCAACGCCGTGCTTTTTTGCAAGCTCCCATGCGGCGCGGGCGGCATAATACCCCTCGACGACCGCACCGACCTGCTGCATGGCCTCCTGCACGCCGACGCCCTGTCCGATCAGGATTCCCGCGCGGCGATTGCGGGAGTGCATCGAGGTGCAGGTGACGATCAGGTCGCCGACACCCGCAAGGCCCGCAAACGTCTCCCGCTTTGCTCCCAGCGCCATGCCAAGCCGCGCCAGCTCCGCCAAGCCGCGCGTCATCAGCAGCGCCTTGGTGTTGTCGCCGTAGCCCATGCCGTCGCAGACGCCCGCGCACAGCGCAATGACGTTCTTATGCGCCGCGCCCAGCTCCACGCCCACGATGTCCGGGCAGGTATAGACGCGCAGACGCTGACACATAAACGCGCTCTGTACGCGCTCTGCCAAGCCCTTGTCCGCGCAGGCCGCCACGATGCCCGTCGGGATCCCGCGGCTGACCTCCTCGGCATGAGACGGCCCGGACAGCGCAACGACGGTCTTCCCCGTCTCCTGCGAGATCAGCTCGCTCATGCGGAAGCCCGTTCCCGCCTCGATTCCCTTTGTTACGGAAACGATCAGCGCATCGGGGCGGAGATAGGGCGCAAAGCTCTTCGCCGTCGCGCGGACGGCAAAGGAGGGCGTGGCGAAAACGACCATTTCGGCCTCTTGCGCGGCAAACGGCTCCGCAGTTAATTTCAGGCTTTTTGGCAGCTCCACGCCGGGAAGCAGCGGATTTCTCCCGGTTTCGGCCAGAATGCCGCTTTCCTCACGGTGATAGGACCAGAGTGTGACCTCGTGGCCGTTGTGCACCAGCAGGATGGCAAGCGCCGTGCCCCAGCCACCGCTGCCGACAACCAAGATCTTCAACTCGCTTCCTCCTCGTTCTTATACTTATGGAAATGGGTCTTCCGCTCCTTCCCCTGCACCAGCCGAACAATATTGCTTCTGTGCATGAAGACGGCAAGCGCGGCAATGGCGACGCCGATGCTCCAAATCTGCGGCCGTCCCCAAAAGAAAACGACAAACAGGGCCGCATAAACGACACACGCCGAAATCGAAGCCAGCGAAACGTAACGCGTGGTAAAAAAGATGATGAGAAACAGCGCAAAGGCAATCGCAAAAATGCGCCAATCCACCGTCAGCGCGACAAAGGCCGCGCAGAGGATGCCCTTGCCGCCGCGAAAGCCGTAGTAGATCGGAAAAATATGCCCGATCTGCACGGCAAAGCCCGCGATCATTTTGCCGAGCTGCGGGTCCTGCGGCATGAGCAGGGCGGCGATCAGGCAGGCCGCCACGGTCTTAAACGCATCGACCGCAACGACCAGCAGCGTCGCCCAGCCGCCGTAGCTGCGCAGAAAATTCGTCATACCCGCGTTGCCGCTTCCCTTACTGCGGACATCCTCGTGCATTTTGCGGCGGGAAATGATAATCGCGCCGTTCCAGCCGCCGAACAGATAGCCCAGCACAACGCAGGCGATCACTCTCCATACCATCAGCCGTCCTCCTTATCGCCCTTCTGCCGGATGGTGATGCGCACCGGCGTCCCCTCAAGTCCGAACACCGCACGGATCTGATTTTCCAGATAGCGCTGATACGAGAAGTGGAACAGCCGCGCATCGTTGCAGAAAATGACGAAGTGCGGCGGCTTGACGCCGACCTGCGTCATATAGTAGATTTTCAGGCGGCGGCCCTTGTCCGTAGGCGGCTGCACCCGCGCGGTGGCGTCTTCGAGAATGTTGTTGAGCATTCCCGTGGTAATGCGCATGGCGCTCTGATTGGCGACGTAATTGATCAGCTCATAGAGCTTATTGACGCGCTGACCCGTCAGGGCCGAGATGAACAGCACCGGCGCATAGGTCATATACCCAAGCTCCCGACGCACCTTGGCCGTCATTTCGTTCATGGTGTTGGTGTCCTTCTCCACCATGTCCCATTTGTTCACCACGATGATGCTGGCCTTGCCCGCCTCGTGGGCCAAGCCGGCGATCTTGGTGTCCTGCTCCGTCACGCCCTCGTTGGCGTCAATGAGGATCAGGCACACATCCGCGCGGTCGATCGCAGCGATAGACCGCATATTGGAATACTTTTCGATCGCATCGTCCACCTTCGACTTGCGGCGCATCCCGGCGGTATCGATAAAGCGGTACTTTCCAAATTCATTTTCAAAATAGCTGTCGATCGCGTCGCGCGTAGTCCCGGCAACGTTGGAAACGATGACCCGTTCTTCGCCGAGGATCTTGTTCAGCAGGCTTGACTTGCCGACGTTCGGCTTGCCGACGATGGCGACATTGATGATCTCGCCCTCGTCCTCCTCCGGAGCCGCCTCCGGGAAATGCTCCACGCACCAGTCCAGAAGGTCGCCCGTTCCGTGACCGTGGACAGCGGATACCTCGATGGGGTCACCCAGACCGAGCGCGTAGAACTCGTAGACATTCGGATCGGTCATGCCGACACTGTCGCACTTGTTGACGGCTAGGCAAACGGGCTTTTTGCTCCGCAGGAGCATCGATGCGACATCCATATCCGCCGCCGTCACACCGGTCTTGACATCTGTGACCATAACGATCACGTCGGCCGTTTCAATGGCAATCTCGGCCTGACGGCGCATGAATTTCAGCATTTCGCTGTCGGTGTTCGGCTCGATGCCGCCCGTGTCGACCAGCTCAAAATCGCGTCCGTTCCAGTCACAGCTCCCATAAATGCGGTCGCGTGTAACGCCCGGCGTGTCCTCCACGATCGCCGCCCGTTTCCCGGTAAGCTTATTAAAGAGCATGGACTTGCCTACATTCGGACGGCCGACGATCGCGACCAGAGGCTTCGCCATATTGCATTCCTCCTTTGTAATACTGACGCCTGTTCAAAAGTAAGATCAGCGCTTTTGATTCGCTGCTTGAAGCATCCAAGCGCTGTGCAAAGCGCAGTTCATACTAGAATCTGTTAAAAAGCTTGAAAAGCTTTTTATAGCGCCAAGGGCGCGTCAGATTCTGCATGAGACGGC
>CAKTVW010000002.1 GCA_934630495.1 uncultured Oscillospiraceae bacterium | reverse complement strand
GTGCCGGGGCAGTACTCCCCGACACGACCTAATTACTTGTGTTTTTGTCTCTACCCCAACTATTGACAGAGAGCCATTACAAATAACTGTCGGAGACGAGCATACCCGTCTCCGACAGTTTTTCTGCTTTTATGCCTACGGCTCGAAAAAGCTCATGTGCAGGCACAGCTTGATAGCAAGCTCTGCCGGCAAAGCACCTTGCGCGGGCCATCGTACCCTGCAAAGTACACCGTCACACGCACCGCCCGGTCGGCGGCAGCCTATCAATGAAACAGGTACAGCAGGAGATATACCGACAGACTCAGCAGCAGGAGGACGCCCAGCGCGACCGGAATGAACACCAGCATCGCGGAAAAGGTCATCGCAAAAAAGTCATGCTTTTCCGTCGGGACGCCTTCTTTTTTACGCTTCTCGCGCACCTCGTCCGTTTCGGTGCTTTGGTCCTTGAGCCGCTTCATCGAGCGCTCATACTTGTTGCGAAACAGCATTCAGGCAGCCTCAGCGCTCCAGCTTATGATGGCACGCAACAAAATGATTCGGGCGAACCTCTTCCCAGTCGGGAACGACATGCGTACAGATCTCCGTGCAGTACTTGCAGCGCGTGTGGAACTTGCAGCCCTTCGGCGGGTTGACCGGGCTGGGGATGTCTCCCTCGAGGACGACCAGCTCTTTTTTCTCGTCGGTGGTCGGAATGGATTCCAGAAGCGCCTCGGTGTACGGATGCAGCGGATGGTCGAAAATATCCTGCGAATCCGCAAGCTCGACCATGTTGCCCAAGTACATGACACCGATACGGTCAGAAATATACTTGACGACGGAGAGGTCATGCGTGATAAACAGATAGGTCAGGTTCTGCTGCTCCTTAAGGTCCTGCAGCAGGTTGAGGATCTGCGACTGGATCGAAACGTCCAGCGCGGAGACCGCTTCGTCGCAAACGACGAATTTCGGGCGCACCGCCAAGCTTCTGGCAATGCCGATTCTCTGGCGCTGACCGCCGGAGAACTGATGCGGATAGCGGTGGATGAAGTATCCGGCAAGGCCGCACTCCTCCATGACCTTGAGGATCTCCTCCTGCATACGATCATTGCTCTTCTTAAACAGCTTGTGCGCCAGCAGGCCCTCGCCGATGATCTGCGCAATGGTCATTCTGGGGTTCAGAGAGGAATACGGGTCTTGGAAGATATACTGCATCTGGGAACGGAGCACACGGACCTCGGAGTACGTCAGGCGCGCAAGGTCGATGCCGTCGTCGCGCTCTTCTTCATGCTTCATAAACTCGGGATTCGAGCGATAAGGACGGCGCATCTCTTCGATCCGCGCGTCAACGGCCTTGATCGCCGCATAGTCGCCGTCGATCGTCTTCAGCGCGGCGTCATACTTTGCCTTCAGGCGATCGGTCTTTGCCTTGGCAGAGGCATACTTTCCGCTGTCCTGAGGGATGTGCGTGAGCTTGTAGTCCTGCTCGTCGTAGTCGAGCTTCGCGCTCTTCATGGCCGCAATGTGATTCTTCAGACGGCGGCAGCAGGCATAGCGCTCTTTATAAATGCTGATAACGGGGCGGAGATCGTCGACGACAATGAAGCCGCCGATCAGGCTGACGATGCTCTGGTAGACATCGTCGGCCGCCTTTCTGTGCATCATCAGCTCGGTGTGCATGTGCAGGCGCTTTTTCTCGTCGGCAGCGTCGTATTCCTTCTGGAACGCGTCGCGCTTCTTTTCAAGCTGTGCAAGCTTCTTTCTGAGCTTATCGAGATTGCAAATCGTATTATAGACGTACTGCGGTGCAATATCGTCGCGATTTTCGCCGTAATACATCGTGCGTCCGTCGGTCTGGCGATAGAGCTGCAAAATGGTACGGCCGAAGGTCGACTTGCCGCAGCCGGATTCACCGACAAGGCCGAGGGTCTCGCCTTGGAAAATCTCAAGGGAGATACCGTCGTTCGCCTTGACGTACACGCCCTTTTTCCCGACGGGGAAATACTGGCGGAGATTCGTGATCCGCAGAAGGACATCATTCTTATTTTGCATGACGATCCTCCTTTCTCGGATAGAAGCAGCGAATCTGCTGCGTTTCGCTTACATGGACCATTTGCGGCTCTTCCTGCATACAGCGCTCCGTGCAGTATTTGCAGCGCGGCGCAAACTTGCAGCCCTTCGGCAGCGCCAACGGATGCGGCACCGCACCGGGGATCGCGTCGAGACGCTCGTTGGCGGGCGTGGTCAGACGCGGGATGGAGACCATCAGGCCCTCGGTGTAGGGATGCGAATACTCGGAAACGTTAAAGATCGTCTCGGCGGGGGCCATCTCAACGACCTGCCCGCAGTACATGACCGCCACGTCGTCGGCGATCTGACGAATAACGCCGAGGTCGTGCGTGATGAACATGATCGAAGTGCCATGCTCTTTTTTCAGATCGTTCATCAGCTTCAGAATCTGAGCCTGAATTGTAACGTCGAGCGCGGTCGTCGGCTCGTCCGCGATCAGCAGCTTCGGCTTGCAGGCCAGCGCCATGGCGATCATGACACGCTGGCGCATACCGCCGGAAAGCTGGTGCGGATACTGCTTGGCGACAATGTGCGGATTCGGGATCTTGACGTCATTGAGCATTTCAATGACCTTTTTCGCTGCCTCGCGCTTTGAAAGATGCTGGTGGATGATGAACGGCTCACTGACCTGTCTCTCGATGGAGAAGACGGGGTTCAGGCTGGTCATCGGTTCCTGGAAGATCATGGAGATCGCGTTGCCGCGAACCTCGTAAAGCTCCTTCTGGGTCGCCTTGGTCAGGTCCTTTCCTTCAAAAAGGATCTCGCCGCTGTCGATATAGCCGTTGCCGTCAAGAAGCTGCAAGATGCTCATTGCAGAAACGCTCTTGCCGGAGCCGGATTCGCCGACGACGCCGAGCGTCTTACCGGCATCGACGGAATACGACACGCCGTTAACAGCCTTGACAATGCCCTTCCTCGTACGGAAGAAGGTATGCAGGTCACGGATTTCAAGTAATGCCATTTTATCCTTCCTCCTTTACTTATCTCTGTCGGACTTCGGGTCCATGATATCGCGCAGGTTATCGCCGATGATGTTGATGCTGATAACGCACACGGCGAAGAGCAGCGCCGGGAAGAACCACTGCCACCAATAGTTCTTGATGATCGTGGAGTTGTTTGCGCCGGTCAGCATGTTGCCCCAAGTCGGACGCGGGTAGGTAACGCCGAAGCCGAGGTAGGACAGGGAGGACTCCGTCAGCATACTGGTCGCGAACGAAAGCGAAATATTGACGAACACGGTGGAAAGGACGTTCGGCAGGATGTGATTGAACGCGATACGGCGTTCACGGATGCCGATCGCCTTTGCGGCGGTGACAAATTCCTTTTCACGTTCGGCAAGGATCTGCGCACGGATGAGCTGTGCAAGGCCGGACCACGAAAGGACGCCCAAGATCAGCATGAGAATAAATATCTTCTGTGTTTCGCTCAGGGTCGTGTGGATCAGGGCCGCGGAGAGGATCATTGCAAACGGCAGGAACGGGATCGCGCCGAAAATTTCGGAAACACGCATCAGGAACAGGTCCACGACGCCGCCGACATAGCCGGAGATACAGCCGATGATGATCGCGATGATCGAGGAAACGATAACTGCGACCGCGCCGATCGTCATGGTCATCTTACCGCCGTGGATGCAGCGCAGGAAGACGTCCGCGCCGTGGCCGTCGGTGCCGAACAGGAAGCCCTTGAGGCCCCATTTGGCTTGGAGGACGGAATCGTCCTTAATGGCGTAGGTCTGGAAGGAGGTGACGATCAGCTTCTGCGCGCCGACAGCGTCGTCCGAGACCTCGCACTGGTCAAGGTGGTTTGAACCCCAAGAGTAGACATTGCCCTTATTGGTCAGGCCGCTGTAGTGGTTTGTGCCGCCGTCGATCTGGACGAAGTATTCGTCCTTTGCAAGCTTGGGAAGCTTCTTTTCGCCGAAGTTGAAGTTGCCGCTGAAGATCACCTCGCGGGCGGCGGCGCGTTCGGCGTCGGTCGTAGCAGCCTTATCCGCTGCGCGGTCAACGACCATCATGCAGATCGTGCCGGAGCTGGAAGCCAGGTGCTCGATCTTGCGCTTGCCGAGGTACTCGCTCAGGCGCAGGTTCGGGTCGCCGTTGACGGTATCGTAGATACCCTTCATGTTGCCGACGCCGATGTAGCCGTTATCGAGAAGTGCGACGGCATAGGTGCTGGTAAAGACGATGTCCTCGACATTGTCGTAGCGGTTGACGTTTGCCATGTTCAGACAGGTATTGGAGTTGCCGAAGCAGATCACGGTCCCGTCCTTCATAAGGATGGCAGTGGACTGATAGCCGCACTTCAGGTCCTTGACGTTGTCGATATCGACCTTCGCGTCGGGCAAGAGCGCATTGACGGATGCGTAGGCATCCTCATACTGCGTACCGGGATATTGGCCGAGCTGGTTGTTGCCCCAGCCGTAGACATTGCCCTGATCGTCGATGGCGATGGCATGGTCGAAACCGGCCGCCGCGAAGAGGATCTTGGAATTTTTGACCTCGTCGGGGATGTTCTTCATATTGATGCCGGAGGCGCCGAGGCTGGTGTTGCCCCAGACATAGACCTTACCGGCATTGGAGAGGCCGACGGAGAAATTGGAGTAGCTGGAAATGGACTTGATGTCGTTCTTCAGCTCGTTCGGGACCTTCATCATGGAGAAGCCGGGCGCGACGTTCTGTTGCAAACGCTCGGTATAGTTGACGTCGAGCGGGTAGATCACCGGTCCGACAAACGCCAGCAGGAACATGAAGATGACGACAATCAGCATGGCGACGGCCAGCTTGCGCTCAAAGAAGCTGCGGACCTTCTGTCTGCCGGGGCTGATGGTCTCCTCGGCAAGGGGGTCCTTGACATTGACCGAGGAATTGCGCGTAAAAATGCGCTTGAGGAAAGAGGGCTTCTTTTCGTTCTTATTCTTGCTCATGATTCTTCCCTCCTTTACTTATTAACGCGAATGCGCGGATCGACCAAGCCGTAGACGATATCGGTAATGAGGTTGCCGAGCAGCGTGATCGTGCAATAGAACATTTGCAGCGCGAGCACAAGCTCATAGTCCTTATTCGTCAGAGAATCGATCAGGAGCTTGCCGGTACCGCTGAGGCCGAAGATGCTCTCGATCATCAGAGAGCCGGCGAAGATGCTGAGGAACCAGCCGATGATCAGCGTGATGACGGGAAGCAGGGCGTTGCGCCAAGCGTGAGAATAGATAACGACCTTTTCTTTAACGCCCTTCGCGCGCGCGGTACGGACGCAGTCCATGCTCAGCGCTTCGATCATGGCGGCGCGGACATAGCGCGTCAGGCCGCCGAGGGAGCAGAAGGTCATGACGATCAGCGGGAGTGTCAGGTGGTACATCTTATCCCAGAACTTTGCCCACCCGGATGCAAAGTCCTTGCCGACGGACTGCATACCGCCCGCCGGGAATATTCCCAATATGGAGACAAAAATCCATATGAACAGGATCGCCACGATGAAGGTCGGCAGGCTGTAGCCTATGACCGTGCCGACCTGTATTGCGGTATCACGCTTACTCCCCTTATGGACCGCGCTGAAAATACCCAGCGGGATACAGATCGCAAGCGCCGCGATCGTCGCGAAAATATTGATGAAGATCGTGTTCTGCATCGGCGCCTTGATGACGTCGACGACCGGCTTTTTATAGACAGAGGACTGGCCCAGATTGCCCTGAAGCAGTCCGTTAAACCTGACCGGGTCTCCCTCGTTCACGGGCGTATAGGGATACGCGCCGAGCCAACGCAGGTAGCGCTGCACGATGTTGCCGTCGGTGCCGTACAGCTTGGAGTAATGGTCATATAGTTCGTCAAAAGTGTAGCCGAGGTTCTTGCTGTTCTTGATAACGGCGCGCGCTTCGGTCGCGGCGCGGTCATACGGGATCATGTTATAGATCAGGAACATGAGAAAGCTCAAGATGAGCAGAACCAGCAGCATATATCCAAGTCGCTTGAATACGTATTTTACCATTGCTTCTTGCCTCCATAGTTCGTCGTGCCGGTTCGGCCGCAGTCAGGAGAGAGGTATCGTCTTCTCAAAAGCGCCGAACAGGACAGTCCGATTTTTATCTACTGCTTCGACGCCAAGGGGGCGGCGAAGCGCCATCCGCTCGCAAACAGCTAAAGAACGGAGATTTTACGATATTTCCGCCGAAGCGGGCAGCGAAAAAGTTCGCGAAAGCTCTGCAAGGGAGTCGCGGTCAGCAGCGTACTCCCTCAAAAGCGCAAACAAAGGCATTTTCCGACGCGGCGCATCCGTGCCGAACGGGAAGCGGCGCAGCAAACGGCGTTTCCTGTTCCGATACTCCGCGTCAAATCTGCCTTTACCCATAAAATCGCCATTTTTTAACTGTTTTCGGCGTGCTATATGGCGAAAGTGGGGGCAATAGCAGGCTATTGCCCCCACAGATGCTAGCTAATTACGGCTTACTTGTTGAGCCAGTAAACGTCAGCTTCATCCCAGATGAAGAACCCAGAGTAATCGTAGTAGTCGGGGTTGACGCTCCAGTTGTAGGCGAAGTCGTAGATAGCGGAGTTGAAGCCGGTCGCGAAGTTGAACGCGGAGTAAACGGCGGTGCCGTTCCAGCCGTCAGCAGTGGACTGATACAGCTCGGCAAGCAGCGGGTTGAACTCGCCCTGCGTGTACTGAACTTCCATGCCGATGTTCTTCGTGATCTCGCTGGTCTGCCAGTAGGTCTTCAGCATTTCGGAAACATTGTTATCAGCGGTGCAGAACCAGTTGATGACCAGAGGCATGTAGTACTTGCCGTCGATCTCAACGGTCTTGTAGTTGCCGTCGATGCTGGCGTAAGCAAGGTTCTCGGGAGTCTGATACTTCCGGCCAAGCTCACGATAGCGGATGCCGTCGCCTTCCTTGTACAGCTCGCCCTTGGAGTTGTAGATCCAGCCGCCCTTTTCGAGCTGAGCGATCGCAGAAGCCTCGGAGGTAGCATACTGGTCAAGGAGGATGGTGTCCTTGTTTGCAAGGTACGGAGCGGAGCCTTCATAGTACGGGCCATGAACGACTGCGCCGTAGCCGCCGGTGAAGTCCTGAGCGAACGCGTTGCGGTCGATGGAGTACAGGACCGCACGGCGGACCTCAGCGAACATCGCGGGACCAAAGTCGCCGCGGAAGCCGAGCTTGCCGTAGCCTGCGCGGTTGTAGTAGGTGCTGCTGAACTTGTCGGGTTCGTCCTCGACGATCTTCAGAGCAGCCTTGGTTTCGTCGCCGCCGGTGATATCGGCAAGAATGTCGACCTTACCGGTGGTGAGCCATTCGTTCTGGGTCTCTCCGACGATGCGGATGTAGCTGATCGTCTCGATGCTGGGCTTACGGCCGGCGAAGTCGCCCTTGTAGTTCGGGTTGAGCTTCAGAACGGCAGTAGAGGTGGAAGCATCCCAGCTGTCGATGGTGTAAGCACCGGAATACGGATAGGTGGAGATATCGGTACGGGCAGCGAGGATATGATCTGCCATTGCCCAGTCGTCGCCGTCCTTCGCATAGAAGGATTCGGTGATGTAAGCGCCTTCGCCGTCATCCTTGATGTCGGCATCGCCGAGCCACTCGTTGACCGGGGTCGGGCCGAAGGACAGCCAAGAGGTCTCGTAGTAGTACGGCAGATATTCCGGATCGAGCGTCACGGAGAAGGTGTAGTCGTCGATCAGACGCAGGCCGGTGAACGGGGTCGGCTCGGTAGCCGCCTTGAAGTCAGCCCAGCCGACATAGTTCTGGCCGCCGACATAGGTGTAGTTGGAAACAGCGTCCATAACGGGGGTATCAAACGCAAGGACAAAGGTGAGATAGTCCTTCGCGGTGATGGGGGTGCCGTCGGAATAGAGCAGATCGTCGTAGATCTCGATGGTGGTCGTCTTGGAGCCGTCCTCGTTGGTGACTTCTTCGTGGGACTTAACGACGGTGTCGTTCCAAACCATTGCGCCCTCTTCGTTCGTGCTAACGGTCTCGAGGCCCTGGGTCATCTTGGTGATGTCGTTCTGCGCAGCGTTCGGGCTGGAGACGCCGAATGCGCCGTAACGGAAGGAGTCGTTCAGCTCCGTGGTGTTGCCGAGGATAACGGAGTTCTCGCCCTTGCTGGTGTCAACGCTGGCGACGGGAAGTGCGTTTGCAGCGCCCCAGTACGGAGAAACGGAGTAATCCTGGATCTTGGAGTTGTAGACATGATAGTACTGGTTGGAGTACAGGGGGACCTCAACTGCGAGGTAGTTCCATCTCTGGATGTACAGCTTCCACCAGAAGTTGTAGACGTCATCCGCAGTGGAGAACTCTTCGCTGCCCTCGATGGGGTCGCACTTGTAGACCATGGCCATGGACAGGAAGTCCATACCAAGCTCATACTCGGTGTCGTCGACGGTGACGTAAGCCAGTCCGTCGCGCTCTTCGACCATGTCGGCAGTGACCTTATCGCCGATCGCACCATACAGGTCGACGTAGTCAGTGCCATACTCATACTCCTTGAAGTAGTCCATGCTCTGTTCTTCTTCAGACATGGTCCAAGAAGGAACTTCGACCGGATCGGTGCTGTCGTCAGTCGGCTCGTCGGTGTTACCGTCGTTCTTCTTGCAGGCGGCAAACAGAGTGAGAACCATGACAAGAGCAAGAACCAGCGCGAAGATCTTGGTCAGATTCTTTTTCATTTTCTTTCCTCCTAATAAATATTATATTTTGCTGTGTTCCACACAGAAAATATCGCTTGGACGAGGTCTTTTGTTTTCTCGGGGCGGACATTTCTGTGAAAATCAACGACCCGTTGAAAACTTTTTTATACTATAGCACAGTTTTTTAAAAGAATCAACAAAAAATATCAATATTTTTTTGGTAATTGTAAGTTCTGTGGATTTTTATAACACCGTCTTGCATACTTTATTCATTTTCGTGTAATGTCAACAAGTTTCCGGTGCATATCCGCCGCTTTTATTCTTTAAAGTGAATTTTTTGCCAGCCATTCGCCGATGCCCGTGCCGACATCGCGGATCGTCCCCGGCTCATAGGGCACGCGCAGGCCGGAGGTGCGGCACAGATCGGCGAAGGTCATCGTACCGGCCTTGTCTACGAAGGACAGATACTTTTTCCACGCGGCCTCGCGGTCCTTGAGCGAAAGCGTCCAGATCTGGAAGGCGACCGTCTGCGCCATGCAGTAATCAATATAGTACAGCGGATGCAGATAGACATGCAGCTTCCACTGCCAGTGCGCATAGCGGCTGTAGAAGGGCAAATTGTCCATATCCAGCCACGGGCGATACTTCTTTTCCAGCGCTTTCCAGACCTCGTTGCGCTCCTCGGGCGTCAGAGCTTCGTTTTCGTACATCCGATGCTGGAACTCGTCGATCATGCAGCCGTAGGGGATGAAGTCCAGACTGTCCTCGCAGTGCGCAAGCTCATACTTCGCCGTGTTCCTGCCGAAGAAGTTTTTATGGAAGTCCTGCGTCAGGAACTCCATGCTCATGGAGTGGCATTCGCAGGCCTCGATCGTCGGCTGCTGGAGGTCCTGCGGGATATCGGAGTGCATGGCGCGGTAGAAGGCAAAGGCATGACCGGCCTCGTGTGTCAGAACGTCGACATCGTCCGAGGTGCCGTTAAAGTTGGAGAAAATGAAGGGCAGCTTGTATGCCGGGAACGTCGTGCAGTAGCCGCCGGGCGCCTTTCCGTCGCGGGAAAGCACGTCGAACAGCTCGGAATCGAACATCGCTTCGATAAATTCCTTCGTCTCGGGGCTAAGCTCCTGATACATCGCCTTACCGGCGGCGAGAATTTCCTCCGCCGTGCCCTCGGGCTTCGCGTTGCCGTCGGGGAAGCGGAACTTGTCGTCGTAAATGCAGAGGCGGTCGACGCCGATGCGCTTGCGCTGCGCCTCCTTGACCTTCGCGATCACGGGGACCAGCTCCTCCGCAATCTGCTTGCGGAAGCTCTCCAGCTCCTCCGCGCCGTAGCAGTTGCGGCCGAGACGGTCGTATCCGAGGCGGATATAGTTCTCATAGCCCAGCATACGGCCCTGCGCGTTGCGGTTCTTCACGAGCTTATCATAGATCTCGTCCAGCTCCGCCCGATGCGCGTCGAACACCTTGCCCTCGGCCTCGAACGCGGCGCGGCGGACGGCGCGGTCGGCGCTCTCCTTGTACTTGCCCAGCATCGGGAGCGGCATGGTCTTGCCGTCAAATTCGACCGTCATTCCGGCATAGAGCTTCTGGTATTGCGCTTCGAGCTTGCTTTCCTCCTGCATCAGCGGGATCAGCTCCGGCCTGAAGCTGCGGCGGGAAATTTCAAGGTTCTTGAACAGCAGCTCGCCGTAGTGCGCCTCAAGCTCCTTACGGAAGCGCGAATCGAGCAGTGCGCTCGAAACGAGATGCTCTGCTTCCTCCAGCTCCGGTCCGACCTCGTCCAGATACTCGCGCTCGCCGTTGTAGAAATCATCGGCGGTATTGATGGTATTGCGCACATAGGCGATCGAGGAGGCCGTCATAAAATCACAGCCAAGCGCGGACGCCTCGTCATAGGCCTTGATCTGCTCGTCGGCGCTTTCGGCGGCGGCGATGCGTTTTGCGATCTCGGCCAGCTTCGTCTTCAGGCCCTCCACGTCCGGGCGGGTATAGGGCATTTCGGAAAATTTCATGGTACTTCTCCTTTGTGTGTTATTTTGCGGAAGCTCCGATGCGTCCGACGGTGCGCGATCCCGCTCCGCGCCGACGGTACGCTTCATCCGTCGGAGCAGGAAAACGTCTCGCCGCGTCGTCGGCTCAGAGGTTCCCTATTATTATATGTATCGGCCCGCGAAAAGGTTCGCGGTCAGCGGCAGAGCCAGAGAGCGTAGCCGCCCGGGCGCAGCGTCGAGCGCTCCCCGTCGAAGTCCAAGCCCCCGGCAAAGCGCGGGGTGCCTGTCTCGGGCAAGGCCCACGGTTCGCTTGAGAGGTTTACATAAATCTGCGCCCGCTCGTCCGCGCAGGTGCGGGAAAAGGCGACTCTCCCCCGTCCCGCCTCCGTGATCCAAACGTCTCCGAGGCGCAGCGCCGCCGAGCGGTTCTTTACCGCCGCAAGCGCACGGAAGAAACGAAGCAGCGCTTTATCCTCTCTGCCCCACGGGTAGAAGCGGCGGCAGAACGGGTCGTCAAAGCCCTCCGCTCCGGCCTCGTCGCCGTAGTAAATGCTGGGCATTCCGGGCAGCGTGAATTGCAGGAACGCAGCCGTGCGCAGTTTTTTCAGCGCTTCGGCGCGTGCCTCCTCCGAAAGGCGGCGCTCGGCAAGCTCCGCCTTCGAGCCGTGGAAATCGTCGCCCAGCTCGGTCAGAAGGCGGTGCGTATCATGCGTTCCGAGGCAGTTCATCACGCATTGCAGCACTTCGGGCGGATAATTCTCGGCCAGCGTCATGACGGCCTCGCCGAAGGCCGTGCCGTCGTCGACTCCCTTGACATAGTCCAGAATGGCCTTGCGCCACGGGTAATTCATCACGGAATCCAGCTCGCCGTCGACAAAATATCTGCGCGAAACGCCGTAGGCCCGCTTATTCGACGCGTCCTCCCAGACCTCGCCGATCAGCAGCGCGTCTGGCTTCAGCTCGCGCAGTCTCCGCTTGAAGCGGAGCACAAATTCATCCGGCAGCTCGTCGACCACGTCCAGCCGGAAGCCGTCGGCGCCCAAGCCCAGCCAATGGGCGATCACGGAATCCTCGGCTTCAATCACATAGTTTACATAACTTTCCGTCAATTCCTCGACATTCGGGAGCGTCGGCATGTTCCACCATGCGTCATATTCGTCCGGATAGCGGCAGAAGCGATACCACGAGCGATACGGTGAGTTCGGATCCGAGACAGCGCCGTGCCCGAAAATGTGCTTTGCGTCAAAATAGACGCTGTTGCTGCCGGTGTGGGAAAATACGCCGTCGAGGATCACGCGCATCCCGAGACGGTGCGCCTCGACGCAGAGCGCTTTGAAGTCCGCCTCCGTCCCCAGCATGGGGTCGACGCGCTTATAATCGGCGGTATCGTAGCGGTGGTTGGAAAATGCCATAAAAATGGGATTGAGGTAGAGCACCCCAACGCCCAGCTCCTGCAAATACGGAAGCTTTTCCCGGATCCCGGCCAGATTCCCGCCGTAAAAATCATTGCACCAGTTGCCCGACGCATCCGCCGTATAGCGCGGCGTCTCCGTCAGGTCGCTGTGAACGGTGAACGGGCGGAGCTTTTCGGTCAGGTCGCAGTCCCCTGCCTTGAAAAAACGGTCGGGCATGATCTGATACATCACCGCGCCCTTGGCAAATTCCGGCGTGACCGTCTGCGGCACAAAGCTGAGCTGCCACTTTTCGCCCGCTTCCATATTGGTATCCTGCCCCTGCCGGAACAGGCGGAAGCTCCCCTCCGCCTTGCCGACGCGGAACCAGTAGAAATACAATCCCGGCTCCATGGTAAACTCGCCGCGCCAGAGGTCGTACTGTCCGTCGTCGCCCTGCAGCGCGAACGGCACCGTTCGGCAGAGCTGTCCGTCGCAGTTTTCCAGCATCAGCTCCACGCTCTCCGCGCCGCAGTCGCGCGGGATATCGATACGCAAAAAGCAGCTTTGCCCCGTCCGGACTGTGCCGAACGGGGTTTTATACTGCCTGTCTCTGCTGTTAAACAGGATCCTCATTTTTTCAGATACCAGACGTTGTCCACATACTCCTGCACCGCGCGGTCAGCGGAGAAGATCCCGGCCTTGGCGATGTTGGTCAGCGACATATTGCCGAATGCGCGGCTGTCGCGGTAGACTGCGGAGACGTCCTTCTGCGCACGGACGTAATCGGTAAAGTCCGCGATGGTCATATAGGGGTCCGCTACACCGAAGCGGTTGGTCAGCAGACTGTCTACAAGATCGTCGTAGCGCTGGCCGAGCACGCCGCTGGTCAGCATATCAAGCACCCGCTGCAGCTCCGGCGTAAGGAACTCGTTGGGATCGTAGCCCTTCTGCCACAGCTCATCGACCTCATGCGCATGCATACCGAACAGGAAGATGTTTTCGTCGCCCACCTGCTCGTGGATCTCGACATTTGCGCCGTCGAGCGTGCCGATGGTGACGGCACCGTTGATCATCAGCTTCATGTTGCCGGTGCCGGAGGCTTCCTTGCCGGCGACGGAGATCTGCTCGGAGATATCCGCCGCGGGAATAATGATCTCGGCGAGGGAGACCTTGTAGTCTTCCATGAAGACGACCTTCAGCTTGTCGCGCACCTGCGGGTCGTTATTGACCAGATTGGACACTGCGACGATCAGGCTGATGATCTGCTTGGCGCGCACATAGCCCGCCGACGCCTTCGCCGCAAAGACAAAGGTCCGGGGGACGAAGTCCGCGTTCGGATCGTCCTTGATGCGGCAATAGAGGTACAGAACGTGCAGGATGTTCAGAAGCTGGCGCTTATACTCGTGCAGCCGCTTGATCTGGATGTCAAAGATCGAATCCGGATCGACGCGCACGCCGTTGCGGTTTGCGATCAGCGAGGCAAGCTGCTCCTTATTCTTGCGCTTAATGGCGGCAAGCCGGGCAAGCACCTCTTCGTTGTCATAGTATTTCAGCAGCTTCTCCAGCTCACGCGCGTCGCGCTTGAAGCCGTCGCCGATCAGGTCGGTCAGGCAGTCGGTCAGCAGCGGATTGGACTGGCACAGCCAACGGCGGTACGCAATGCCGTTGGTGATGTTCAGGAAGCGATCGGGCGTGATCTGGCAATAGTCGCGGAAGATGCCGTTGCGCAGGATGTCGGTATGCAGCTTCGACACGCCGTTGATCTTATGGCAGGCGGCAAGGCACAGGTTGGCCATGCGGACCTCGTTGTCGGCGATGACCGCCATATAATTGATCTTGCCCCAGTCGTTCGGATAGACCGTGCACAGGCGCTCAATCAGGCGGCGGTTGATCTCCGCACAGATGGAGTACACGCGCGGGAGCTGCTCGCGGAACAGGTCGACGTTCCAGCGCTCAAGCGCCTCGCTCATGACCGTGTGGTTCGTGTAGGACAGGGTCTTGCAGGTGATGTCCCACGCCTGATCCCAGCCGTAGTCATGCTCGTCGACCAGCAGACGCATCAGCTCCGGTACACACAGCGCCGGATGCGTGTCGTTAATGTGGATAGCGACCTTGTCCGCCAGATTGTCATAGGTGTGATACCTTTTATAGTGACGCTTCAGGATACTCTGCAGCGAAGCGGACACCAGAAGATACTGCTGCTTCAGGCGCAGACGCTTGCCCTGAATATGATCGTCGGCAGGATAGAGCACCTTGGAGATCGTCTCGGCCATGGCGTTGCGCTCAAGCGCCTGCACATAGTCGCCGCGGGAGAAGGCCGCCATGTCGAAGCTCTGCGGGAGCTTCGCGCTCCAGAGGATCAGACGGTTGGACGCGGCGCTGTCGTAGCCGGAGATGAACATATCGTGCGGCACGGCGACCACGGAATTATAGCCGACCTGCGCCACCTTGAAGCGGCCCATTTCGTCGACCCATTCGCGGACCTCGCCGCCGAACTTGACCTCGACCGCGTCATCCTCGCGGGTGCGCAGCCAAACGTCGCCCATTTCCAGCCAGTTATCCGGGAACTCCATCTGCCAGCCGTCGACGATCTTCTGACGGAAGATGCCAAATTCATAGCGAATGGAGAAGCCGGTCATCGGATATTCCATGCCGGTAGCCGAATCCATATAGCAGGAGGCCAGACGCCCCAGACCGCCGTTGCCGAGGCCCGCGTCCGGGTCGAGCGCGTAAATGTGCTCAATGTCGATCCCCGCGTCCTGCAAAAGCTGACGATACTGCGTTTCCAATCCCAGATTAAACAGATTGTTGCGCAGACTGGTCCCGACAAGGAACTCCATGGACATATAGTAAACTTCTTTTTTCTCTTTTTCCTCGTTTTCACGATTGAAGATACGATTTTTGTCCGCCAGCAGCTCACGCACGGTCGTGCAAAGCGCGCGGTAGATCTGTTTTTCCGTTGCGGCGCTCAGGTCGCAGCCGTACATACGGTCAAGCGCTTCCGTCAATGCGGTAGCGGGGTCGATCTGCCGCTCGATCCGGGTGTCGTTGACGGCGGGCTTCGCGGCTGTCGTCGTCTTCTTCGCCTTGGTTTCCTTTTTCGCCGTCGGCTTGGTTTCCTGCTTCATTTTGGGTTCTTGCTTTTTCATGGATCCTCCTAGATGTTTCTCAGCTTGGTTGAGGAAGCTCCGATCAAAGGTGATTTATTCGGAGATCCCTTGGGTTGCTGTATTTATGGAAGCTCTGATTAAATCGACAAGAGCGGTCGTCGAGAGATTTTTTGGCGGGTTGAGATTTGAAAAGCGCAGGAATACTTTGTGTATTTCAAGCTTTTCAAACCGAAAAGCCGACGAAAAAGATTCGGCGACAGCCGCAGGCGATTTATTCAGAGATTCCTTATATTATTTATTTCTCAGCTCGGTATAGAGCTGCATATACTCTGCGGCGGGCGCCTGCCAGCCGAAGTCACAGCGCATGTCGTGCTGCGCCAGCGCGTTCCACTCGTCGCGGGCATTGTAGTACAAGCCGACCGCGCGGTCGATCGCGCCGAGGAAATCGTCGGCATTATAGCTCTGGAACGTGAAGCCGCGCCCTTCCTTTGTTTCGCAGTTGTAGGGCCATACGGTATCGCGCAGGCCGCCCGTAGACGAGACGATCGGCACCGTGCCGTAGCGCATGGCAATGAGCTGCGACAGGCCGCACGGCTCGGACTTCGAGGGCATCAGGTACATATCCGCACCGGCATAGACTCGGCTCGCGAAAGCGGGGTCAAAGCAGAGGTTGACGGAAACGCGCCCCGGATACTGACGGGCCAGCGCGCTGAGCGCGTATTCATACTGCCGTTCCCCCGTTCCGACTACGACGAGCTGCACCTCGCGCTCGAGCAGCCGCTGTGCGATGTAGCACAGGAGGTCGATGCCCTTGTGCCCGGCCAGCCGCGTCACCATGGCAAGGATCGGCGCGTCGGTATCCGTCCGCAGGCCCAGCTCCTTCCGCAGGGCAAGCTTGTCGTCCCATTTGCCCATCATATCGTCCGCGCTGTAGTGGACGGGCAGCGCCGGATCCTTCGACGGGTCGTAGACCTCCGTGTCGATACCGTTGGTAATGCCCCAGAGCCACTTATGGCGCAGGATGCCGTCGAGCCGATGCGCGTAGTAGGGGTAGCAAAGCTCCTGCGCATAGGTCTTGGAGACGGTCGTCACGATATCCGCGACCTCGATGGCGCCCTTCATCATATTGACCGCGCCGTCAAAATTCATGGCGCAGCGGTACTCCTCGGGCAGACCGAGCGTGTTTTCAAAGAAGGTCGGATCGGCCCAGCCTTGGTATTCCACGTTATGAATCGTGAACACGGTCCTGACGTCCGGGCACCAATCGTGGTAGAGCGCACGGCAGTAGACCACGCCCATGGCCGTTTCCCAGTCGTGGCAGTGCAGGATATCGGGCTTGAAGTCCAGATAGTACAGCGCCGCCATCGCCGCCTTGGAATAGTACGCAAAGCGCTCGCCGTCGTCAAAATCGCCGTAGATGGTGCCGCGTGCGCCGAAGTAATAATCGTTGTCGATAAAATAGATCTGCAGCTTCTTTTTCCGGGTCTTCAGGCGGAAAATACCGACATAGCTCTCGCGCCATGAAAGCTCCATGGAAAACGACCCGACACTCTCGACCGCGATCTCGGGATTTTCCTTGATCCGCTTGTAGTACGGCAGAATCAGCACGACCTCATTGCCGCGGATCTTGGCCAATTCTCCGGGAAGCGCCTGAATGACATCCCCGAGGCCGCCCGTCTTGACAAACGGCGCCGCCTCAGAAGCCAGCATTGCAATTCTCATAAAACCTCTCCTCGTTTGAATACCAGCGGATGCTCCTTCGTACCGCTGAGCTTTGAGCCGGGACGGACGACCACGTCCTTATCCAGCACCACGCACTGCAGCTCCGCGCCCTCGCCGATGACCGTTCCCTGCATGATAACGCTGTCCTTGACCTTTGCGTCCTTGCACAGGCGCACGCCTCGGAAGAAAATGGAGTGCTCCGCGCTGCCCTCGAGCGTGCAGCCGTCGGCGACGATGCAGTCGTCGATCTCGGAATCCTCGCCGTAGTAGGCGGGCACTTCGTCGCGCACCTTGGTGTAAATGGTGCGGTTGGGACGGCCGAACAGTCCATGGCGCACGGCGGGGTCGATCAGCGCCAGACTGTTGTGATAAAACTCCGTGGGGCTTTCGTTGAACAGCGCGACGCCCTTGAAGCGGTAGGCGTTGATCTTCATGCCCGTCTCGGCAAAGCCGTGCATCACAAGGTCGCGCTCGAAGTGGTAGCGGTTGTGCGCCACGGCCTCGGTGACCTCGTGCATCAGGAGCTTGCGGTTGACCACAAAAATGCCCATCGAGGCCAGATAGGACTCGTCGGCGCGATAGTCGACGGCGATATCCGTCACGACGTTCTCCGCGTCGACCTTCAGGGCCAGATCGATCTGCTTGTCGCCGTTGCAGATGCCGTTCTTGACCACGACCGTGACATCCGCGCCGGAGGCGATATGCTCGCGCAGGACCTCGTCAAAGTCGATGGCGCAGAGGACGCCGCTGTCGACCAGAACGACGTAGTCCTCCTTGGAGACCTCTAAAAACGCCATTGCGGAATTGAGCGCCTCCAGCTTGCCCCGATAGGAGCCGCTGTGCCCCATGGCAAACGGCGTCAGAAATTCGAGGCCGCCCTCCTCCAAATCAAGATCCCACTCCTGACCGGAGCCGATATGGTTCATCAGGGACTGATAGTTATACTTCGTAATGATACCGATATGACGGATGCCGGAATTTGTCATATTGGACAGGGAAAAATCGATCTGACGATAGCGGCCGCCGTAGGGCAAGGACGCCATGGTACGCTTGTTGGTCAGCTCACCGAGAGAACTGTCGTAAATATTCGCAAACACGATACCCATTGTTGTCATAGGAATGTCCCTCCCTTTCCGTAATCAGTAGATCTCGCCGGGGCGGATGGCGGTATTCGGTTCGATCGTCTTGGCCTTGCCGACGACGCTGATTTGCTTCTGCGCGCCCTCGGGGAAGCTCCCGCCGATCACCGCGCCGCGGCAGATGCGGCAGTCCTCGCCGATAATGGCGTGGCGGATGATCGCGTCGGCCTCGATATGTACGTTGGGCATGATGACGCTGTCCTCCACGATCGCCCCCGCCTCGACCACGCAGCCGGTGGAAATAATGGAGTGGTTGATCGTGCCGTAGATCTCGCAGCCCTCGGCGATAAAGCTGTTGATATTCTTAGACTCGCGGGCGATAAAGCTCGACGGCATGGCGTAGTTGCGGGCATAGATGCGCTTTCCGTCGGGGTCGTTCAGGTCAAAGGCAGGCTTGGTGCCCAGCAGCTCCATATTGGCCTCCCACAGGGAGTTGATCGTGCCGACATCCTTCCAGTAGCCGTTGAACTCGTAAGCATAGAGCTTATGGCCCGCGTTCAGCAGCGCCGGAATGACGTTTTTGCCGAAATCGTTCTCGGAAGCGGGGTCCTCCTCGTCCGCAATGAGGAAGCGGCGCAGGATGTCCCATTTGAAAATGTAGATACCCATAGAGGCATTGGTGCTCTTCGGGTGCTTGGGCTTTTCCTCAAATTCGTAGATCGCGCCGTCGTCATGCGTATTCATGATGCCGAAACGGCTCGCCTCCTCGATGGGGACGGTCCGTACCGCGATCGTGCAATCGGCGTCCATCTTCTCATGGTAGCGGAGCATTGCCGCGTAATCCATCTTGTAAATATGGTCGCCGGACAGGATCAGGACGTGATCGGGCGAATAGCGCTCGATAAACGCAATGTTCTGATAGATCGCGTTTGCCGTGCCCTTGTACCATTCGGACTTTTTGCTTCTCGCATAGGGCGGGAGCACCTGCACGCCGCCGTGCGAACGGTTCAAGCGCCACGGCTGACCGTTGCCGATGTACTCGTTCAGCTCGAGCGGCTGGTACTGCGTCAGGATTCCCACCGTATCAATGCCGGAATTTACGCAGTTGGACAGAGGGAAATCAATGATGCGGTACTTTCCGCCGAAAGGTACGGCAGGCTTGGCAGTGTTCTCCGTCAAAACCATCAGTCGGCTGCCCTGGCCGCCGGCCAGCAGCATGGCTACGCAGTGCTTTTTCTGAAAGTTCATGCTCATCTCTCCTTGTCAGGGAAGCGCGGCGTCGGCGCGGCCGTCTCGGCGGGCCGACCGTTCCGGTCTTCCTCAAATTTTTGGGGACCTCCGAATGAAAGCGGCGGCGATCCGAAGGTCACTTGGTTTTGCGCGGGGTGATCTTGCGTTTATAGAAGGTCGCCGAAAGCGGCGCGAGCGTAAACGCGCCGGAATACGGCAGTCCGTGCATCGGTTTTTTCTCGGCCGTGACCGTCGGGAGCGCAAGGCCGCCGCCGCCGTAAGCGGCGTCGTCGCTGTTGAACACGACCTCGTACTCTCCGGCCTTCGGCAGACCGAGGCGGTAATCCTCCCGCCGCACCGGGCAGAAGTTGCAGATGCAGATCAGCTCTCTGCCGCGGCGGTCGATGCGTCGGAAGGCAATGACGCTGTTGTCGCGGTCGTCGGCGGAGATCCACTTGAAGCCGTTCCAGTCCGAGTCGTTGTTCCACAGAGAGCTGTGCTCCAGATAGAAATGGTTCAGGTCACGGACGTACTGCTGCATCTGGCGATGGCGGTCATATCCCAGCAGGAGCCAATCAAGCTCGTGGTCGTAGCGCCATTCGACGAACTGCGCAAATTCGTTGCCCATGAAGCTGAGCTTTTTCCCGGGATGACCCATCATGTAGCCGTAGAACACGCGGAGATTGCTGAATTTTTCGTCGTAATCGCCGGGCATTTTGTTGATGAGGGAGCACTTCCCGTGCACAACCTCATCGTGCGACAGAGGCAAGATGAAGTTCTCCGAATAGGCGTAGGTCATGGAGAAGGTCAGATTGTTGTGGCTTCCCTTGCGCCACAGCGGATCGAGCGACATATATTGCAGCATATCGTTCATCCAGCCCATGTTCCACTTGAACAGGAAGCCGAGGCCGCCGTCGTAATCCGGCTTGGTGACCATCGGGAAGGCCGTGGATTCCTCCGCGGCGGTAATGGCGTTGCGGCGGGTGGAAAAGACCGCGCGGTTGAGCTTGCGCAGGAACGCGATCGCCTCCAGATTTTCACGGCCGCCGAATTTGTTCGGGCGGAACTCGCGGCGTCCGTAGTCGAGGTACAGCATGGCCGCCACGGCGTCGACCCGCAGGCCGTCCACATGGAACATTTCCAGCCAATAGACCGCGTTGGAGATCAGGAAGGACTGTACCTCGCCCCTGCCGAAATCGAAGATGCGCGTCGTCCAGTCCGGATGCTCGTTCATCATCGGGTCGGAAAGCTCATAGCAGCAGGTGCCGTCGAACTCGTACAGGCCGTTTTCATCCTTTGGGAAATGCGCCGGGACCCAGTCCAGCAGCACGCCGATCCCGGCCTGATGGCAGCGGTCGATGAATCTCATGAGCTGCTTCGGCTCGCCGTAGCGAGCGGTCGGCGCGTAATACCCCGTCACCTGATAGCCCCACGAGGGGTCGTAGGGATATTCGGACAGCGGCATCAGCTCGATATGCGTATACCCCATATCCTTAAGGTACGGGATCAGCTCGTCGGCCAGCTCGTCGTATTGGTAGCAGCTTCCGTCGGGCTTGCGCTTCCACGAGCCGAAATGCATCTCATAAATGTTCATCGGGCTGTCGAGCAGCTTGCGCTTCCCCTGCTGCCGGCGATAGACGGCGTCGCCCCAGCTGTAGCCCTCTGGGTCGCAGATGCGGCTGGAGGTGTCGGGCAGGCTGCATGTGCGGAAGCCGTAAGGGTCGGACTTGTAAACGCAGCCGCCGTCCTGCTTTGTGATAAAGTATTTGTAGGCATTTCCCTCCTTGGCGTATGAGGAAAACGCTTCCCAGACGCCGTATTCCAGCCGTTCCATCGGCAGGTCGGCAGTATTCCAGTAGTTCCAGTCTCCCGTCACGCTGACCGCGCGGGCATTCGGCGCCCATACGCGGAAACAGAAGCCGTCGACGCCGTCGCGCTGCGCCCGATGGCAGCCGAGGAACGTGAAGGCGCGCAGCTCGTCGCCGGCGGAAAACCGTTTGAGTGCATTGTGCAGGGCTTGATCCATAATTCTCTCTGCCTCCTTCGGTAGACACCGGATCAGGCATCTACTGTCGCAAAGGGAAGCTCCGCATCGATCGGCAGTGCGGTCGACGAACGATCCGCCCGGCCCGATAAGATCGGCTCGGAGGTCCCGAGTAGCTTTATACAAAATGATTATACCACTTTGCACAAAAAATGCAACCGTTATCCACGATTTCTGATAACTTTGTTGAGTTTTCCCCGCAGGTTATGAGTTTTAGGGCTTTGCCCGTATTGTACGCCCCTTTTCGGGCGAAATGTGGGGATTTTGGTGCTCCCGAATGAAAAATGTCCGGGCAGACCGCGCCCGGACATTCTAAGGAAGCTCTGACTAAATCGGCAAGAGCGGACGACCGCAGCAGGCGATTTATTCAAAGATCCCCCCGAAAAGACTTATGACAGGATTGCCTTGTGGTAGACCTTCTTGCCCTTGCGGAGCTTTACGCCCTTTCTGAGCTGCTCGGCGGTGAAGCTCACGTCGATGGACGCGACCTTTTCGTCGTCGGCGAACACACCGCCCTGCTGGACGAGACGGCGGGCTTCGGACCTTGAAGGAGCCAGCTTGCACGCCAACATCAGATCAAGGATCGCGATCTTACCGTCGGTGAGCTGCTCCTCGGTCAACTCGGTGGTGGGCATATCGGCATCGTCCGCGCCGCCGGCAAAGAGCGCCTTGGCCGCGGTGCGCGCCTTTTCGGCCTCCTCCTCGCCGTGGACGAGCTTGGTCAGCTCATAGGCAAGGATCTCCTTGGCCTTGTTCAGCTCGCTGCCCTCCCACTTGTCCATCTCGTCGATCTGCTCAAGCGGCAGGAAGGTCAGCATCCGGATGCACTTCATGACGTCCGCATCGTCGATGTTGCGCCAGTACTGGAAGAAGTCGAACGGCGAGGTCTTGTTCGGATCGAGCCAGACCGCGCCCTTGGCGGTCTTGCCCATCTTCTTGCCCTCGGAGTTGAGCAGCAGCGTGATGGTCATGGCATGGGCGTCCTTGCCCAGCTTGCGGCGGATCAGCTCGGTGCCGCCGAGCATGTTGCTCCACTGGTCGTTGCCGCCGAACTGCATGTTGCAGCCGTAGTGCCGGAACAGGTAGTAAAAGTCATAGGACTGCATGGGCATATAGTTGAACTCCAAGAAGCTCAGGCCCTTCTCCATGCGCTGCTTGAAGCACTCGGCACGCAGCATGTTGTTGACCGAGAAGCACGCGCCGATGTCGCGGATGAACTCGATATAGTTCAGATTCAGCAGCCAGTCGGCGTTATTGACCATTCTCGCCTTGCCCTCGCCAAATTCGATGAAGCGCTCCATCTGCTTTTTGAAGCAGGCGCAGTTGTGGTCGATCGTCTCCTTGGTCATCATCGAACGCATGTCGGTGCGGCCGGACGGGTCGCCGATCATGGCCGTGCCGCCGCCGATCAGGGCGATGGGCTTATTGCCCGCCATTTGCAGGCGCTTCATCAGGCACAGCGCCATGAAATGGCCGACGTGCAGCGAATCGGCCGTCGGGTCGAAGCCGATATAGAACGTCGCCTTGCCGTTATCGATCATCTCGCGGATCTCGTCCTCATTCGTCACCTGCGCGATCAGGCCGCGCGCGACCAGTTCGTCGTAAACTTTCATTGTTTCCTCCTAAAAAATCAACGCCCTCTGTCCGTTTGGACAGAGGGCGTAAAAATTACGCGGTACCACCTCTGGTTCGCAGCCGCCTCACGGCGTCCGCCTCAACGGGTCGAGCAGACCCCACGCGTTCACGGGCGCACCCGTCCGGTCCTACTGCGCGGAGAGACGTTCCCTCCGAAATGTTCAGACCGACCGCTCCGGGAGGTATTTCGCCGCGCATCCCCACCGCCTTACACCTGCCGGCGGCTCTCTTTGCGTGAATACCTGCGGGTACTTCTTCCCATCACAGCGTTTTGTGGTTCTATCCTATCAAAAGGCGTCGAATTTGTCAAGCCGCGATTTTTCTTACTTCGCCAGATAGCCGCCGTCGACGGGAAGCGTCGTGCCCGTCGTCCACGCCGCGCCGTCCCCGAGGAAATACGCCACGGCGTCTGCAATATAGGCCGGGTCGCCGTAGGAGCGCATCGGCATCCGCGCGCAAAGCTCCTCGCGCGTCGATTCCTGCGCAAGGTAGGCGCTGTTATGCTTTGTCGGCGTCGGGCCGGGCATGACGGCATTGACCGTTATGCCGTAGCGTCCAAGCGCCTCGGCCGCCATGTGCGTAAAGCTACTGACCGCGCCCTTCGCCGCGCCGTAATGCACCTGCGTGGCGGAGCCGGACAGCGCGGTGATCGAAGAAAAGTTTACGATGCGGCCCTTGATCCCGCGCTCGACCATCTTCTCCGCGATCTTCTGCGTCAGGAAAAAAACGGCCTTGCTGTTGATGTTGAAGGTCAGGTCGTAGCTCTCCGGGGTGATGTCGAAGAAGTTTTCAAACAGACAGACCCCCGCGTTGTTTACCAAACCGTAAACATCGTCGAAAGCATTGATCTTTTCGGCAAGCGCAAGCACCTCGTCAAGCTTGGACAGGTCCGCCTGAAACGCGGCAAATTCCACGCCTGCCGCCTCCGCCGCTTCCCGCGCCTGCGTGATGTCGCCGGAATTGTAGTGCGCGATGATATTCGCGCCCTCGGCGCACAGCCGCTTGACGATCCCGAGGCCGAGTCCCTTGGACGCCCCGGTCACAACGATTCGTTTTCCCTTTAAGCTCATGTGTTTTCTTCCTTTCTATAATCTGCCGTATTTTCAAAAGCCGATTTGATAATTCCTCAAGATTTTTTCGGCATTTCTGCCGCTGCAGCTATCAGCGGCCCTCCCCGCACAAATCCGCGTGGATGCCGCTTCCCGTCACGGCGCTTCCGCGCCCATCGGTTCAACGCCGCAGCGATCATCGGTGCGGGTTTTCCGAAAACGTTTTGTCATATTGCTCCGCTTCGTTCCATCCCCACCACGCATAGGGGCGCAGTTCAAAAGTAATATCACACGGTTCATCATAATAGTAATAATACCCGATCGCAACACTTTCCGTACCAAAAACATACTCTTCATAGGGGTATCGCGGCAAGGTAATATGCACCGCACCGGAAGCGATCATTTTTTCCGTGTAACTTACGCGGATCGCCTCGGCTCTGCCGTTCCAGAGGGACACCCAGAGCAGGCAGCCCATCAGCACAGCGGAGGCCGTCAGCACGGGTACGCACAGTCTTTTACGGACATGCAGCGGAAACCGGGGCAGCACCTCATGCATCAGCAGAAGCAGCATACACAGCAGCATGATGTCCTGAAAATACGCGCATCGAGCGCTGACCGGAGACACGATCATCAGCGGCAGAGTACACAAAACCGCGCAGCTCACACACAACAGCATACAGCGCCTTGTCCTCACATTACGGGCATAGCGGCAGGTCGTCAGCACCACTCCGAGCAGCCAGAGGAGCGTCATCAAAACCGTGGTCCCCGCTGTCAGCGTTTGGAGCACACGGTGAAAGGAAAGCTGCCGCAAAAACAGCGCTTTGACCAAAAAGAATATCGGCGGCAGAAGCAGACAAAGCAAAAGCAGCATCTTGCCGCGCCGCAGTCTTTCGTCGAAGGGTCTCAAAAGCGCCGCTGCCAAAAGCGTAAGCGGAACAAGCAGAAGCCAGTTTCCGACTGTCAGGTAATTACAAATCGCGTTCGTGTTTTTAGCGGCAAGCCGAAGGATGGTCGTCAGCGATGTCCCGATCGTACGGTAGGTGTCGGCATCTGTATTGGTACGGCGATAACCCGGTGCAAAAAACATCAGGACACAGCCGAGAATCGCACCCAAAAGATAGCCGGCAAGCCGCCATGAAAACCCCTGTTTTTTCCAGCGCAGGAAGAAAACTCCAATTGAAAGGAGGCACAGCCCGATCGTCACATTTTCCACGAAAAACTGAGAAAGCAGGCCAAGCAGAAACATTGGCAGCGCAGAAAGCACAGTCTCGCGCGGCGGCATATCAGACAAGCAGCGCTCACACTGAATCAGGTACACCAGTGCCAGCGCAGCGGGCGGAACATAGTTCAGGAATCCCGCCGACCATGCGTAGACCTGCGCATAGATTGCCGTCGGGACCCCAAGCAGCAATGCGGCAGCGGCAATTCGACGAGTCGTTCCCTCTACGCGGGCATAGCGCCAGAGCAATGCCAGAAGCCCCACAACGGTCAGACTGCGGACGACCTGACGTGCAGGCTCGCTGCAGCCGAGCAGCCCGACAAGAAAATTGCCAAGGTAACGACCGTTAATGCCTTCGGCATGGCGGCCGGCAATTGTGTACGCGCGGCGCAGCGCCTCCGGCAACGACTCGTTCTGATGTCTGGAGGTAAAATACCAATCGTCTCCGGTCACGGGAAAGCCATAGGAGAGGAGCAGAAGAAATACAAAAAACGCCGTCAGCAGAATCAGTGTCCGCCGCTGTTCAGTGCGCTTATTCGTCATCGTCATCCATGCCCGCCTCCATTCGTCCGAAGCATTTCCGCCGCGCTTCGGAGCGTGGTCTCGGTGATGCTCGTGCCGCCGATGATGCGGGCAAGCTCCGCCTTTCTCCCCTCGAAATCCAGCGGCGTAACGGTCGTAAAGGTGCGGCCGTCGCGCTCGCCCTTGGCGATCAGAAAATGCGTGTCCGCAAGCGCGGCAAGCTGCGGCAGATGCGTCACGCACAGGACCTGCTTACTCTTGGACACCGAGCGGAGCTTTTCCGCAACACGCTGCGCCGCCCGCCCCGAAACACCGGTATCCACCTCGTCGAAGATCAGCGTGGGCACATGGTCGCGCTCCGCCAGCACGTTTTTCAGGGCCAGCATGATCCGCGCCAGCTCGCCGCCGGAGGCGACCTTATTCAGCGGCTTGAGTGCTTCGCCGAGGTTTGCAGACATATAAAACGCCACGGCGTCCGCGCCCAGCGGTGTCAGCTCCGTCTCCGTAAATTCGCAGGAAAAGCGCACCTTTTTCATGTCCAGATCGGCAAGCTCGGACAGCACGCGCTCCGTCAGCGATACGGCGGCGGTCTTTCGCTTCTCGCGCAGTGCCTTCGCCGCGTCCCACGCCGCCTTCTCCGCCGTTTTCAGTCTGCCCTTGAGCTGCTCCATGCGGTCGTCGGCAAATTCGATCTCGTCCAGCTCGTTCTTCGCCCGTTCCAGATAGGCAAGGATCTCCTCACAGGTCGCGCCGTACTTCCGCCGCAGGCGATGGATCGTATCGAGCCGTTCCTCGATCCGCTCCAGCTCGTCGGCGCTGTAGGACAGACCGTAAAGCCTGTCCCCAAGCTGCTCGGCCACGTCCTGCGCCTGATACATCAGGTCGGCGACGGTGTCGTGCAGCGCCGTCAGGGAGTCGTCGTAGCGCGACAGCTTTGCCAGCGTCCGCTCCGCCTGACTCAGCAGCGCGGCGGCGCCGTCCGAGCTGTCGCCGCCCGCAAGGCAGCCGTTTGCCTCCTGCAAGCCGTCGGAAAGCTTCTCCGCATTTTGCAGGAGCTTGCGGCGTCCCTCCAGTGCTTCATCCTCGCCGGGCTTCAGCTCCGCCCGCGCGATCTCGTCGATCTGATACTTCAGCGTTTCCATACGGCGAAGCTTTTCACCCTCGTCCATGGAAAGCCGTTCGATCTCCCGCCGAAGGCTCTGTACGGTCTGATACGCCTGCGCATAAGCCTCCCGCTGCGCTTCGTCGAGCGCAAAGCCGTCCAAAAACGACAGATGATAATTCTCGTCAAACAATGCGGCCGAATCGTGCTGCCCGTGGATATTGATGAGCTGAAGGCCGAGCCTTTTCAGGACATTGACGCTGACCGGCATCCCGTTCACGCGGCAGGCATTTTTCCCGTCGAGGAAGATCTCCCGCTGTACCGTCGTCTCGGCATCGTAGGGCACGTCGTTCTCCCGAAACCACGAAAGCTCCGGCACGCAGTCAAAAATTGCCCGCACCGAAGCCTTGTTTTTCCCCGTGCGGATCATATCGCGATAGGCGCGCTCGCCCAGAATGGCGGAGATCGCGTCGATCACGATGGATTTGCCCGCGCCGGTCTCGCCGGTCATGACGTTAAAGCCGTCCTCGAACCGGATGTCCGCCTGCTCAATGACGGCAATGTTCTCAATATGCAGCAGTCTGAGCATGGCGCATCCTCCTCAGTCCAGCATCCGGTGGATCTCCTCGCAGAAATCTGCGGCGGAGAGATTGTCGCGCATGATCACAAGCGTGGTATCGTCGCCGGAAAGCGTCCCGACCACGGTCGGCATGTGCAGCGCGTCGATATTGGCTCCGGCGGCGGCGCCGAGGCCGGGCATGGTCTTAATAACGATCAGATTCTGTGCGCTGTCAATGCGCGTCACGCACTCCCGGAAGATCACGCGGAAGCGCGAATCGAACTTTTCGCCGTCGTTCTTGTGCGGCGCGCTGTAGCGATAGCCGCCCAGCCCGTCGAGCGTTTTGATGATGCGAAGCTCCTTGATATCCCGCGATACGGTTGCCTGCGTGCTCTTATAGCCGCAGGCGTGAAGCTCCTGCAAAAGCTGCTCCTGCGTTTCGATGCTCTTCTCGGAGATCAGCTCGAGGATCTTCTTCTGTCGGTTTGTTTTCATCGGTACACCTACCTGAATTTATTTTTAACAATGTCGAAGAAGCCCCGTTCGGTCAGGCGAATGAGCTTCGTACAGTGCGCGGAGCGGGTAACGGTGATGCGGTCGCCGGTGTTCAGCCGCAGTGCGCGGCCGCCGTCGACGGAAAGGAACGCGTTCTTGCGCCCGATCCGCCCGATCTCTACGGAGATCTCGCGGTCCGGGGAGGTCACGACCGTCTTCGTGCGCATGTCATGTGCGCAGATCGGCGTGATAATGATGTTCTGCGCGGTCGGCTCGACGATCGGTCCGCCGGCGGACATGGAATAGGCGGTCGAGCCGGTCGGCGTGCTGATGACCACACCGTCGCCGCCGAAGCCCATGATCTCCACGCCGTCGCAGCTCACGCTCATCTGCACGATCCGCGCAACGGCACCCTTGGTAATGACCGCGTCGTTGAGCGCGTCCTCCTCCAGAACCGTCCTGCCCTCATGCTCGGCCCGGACATGGAGCATCATCCGCGTCTCCACGGCATAGTTCCCGTCGGCAAGCCGGCGCAGCTCCTTCAGCTCACTGCTTTCCAGCTCCGCCATAAAGCCCATCGTGCCGATATTCACGCCCAGAATGGGGATGCCCGCATAGGTCGCCGCCTTGGAGGCGTGCAGGATCGTGCCGTCGCCGCCGAAGCAGATCAGCAGCTCCGCGTCCTTCAGCTCCTTGCCGATGTCATGCAGCATGACGTCTCCCGGCAGCTCGAAGCTCTTGTCCACATCAAAGGCAAGGCATATCCGCGCGTCGATCCCGACCTCTTTGAGAATGCGCTGCGCCTGATTCGCATACTTGAAATTCTTATCCCGATAGGGATTCGGCGCCATGATTACTTTTTTCATAACGTTTCATGTGCGGCGGCGACCAGCGCCGGAACATCCGGAACAATCGCGCCCTCGGGGAGCATGGAAAGATGCCCCAAAAATTCAATATTGCCCTCCGGCCCCTTGACCGGAGAGAAGGTCAGGTTGCGGACGGTCATTCCCAGCTCCGCCGCCAGCGCAAGGAAGCCGTTCAGGACCTCCTCGTGCACCTTGGGATCGCGGACGACGCCCTTTTTGCCGACCTTGTCCTTTCCCGCCTCAAACTGCGGCTTTATCAGGCAGACGATCTGCCCCGTCGGCTTGAGAAGCGCCCTGATCGCGGGGAGCACGATGCGCAGCGAAATAAACGACACGTCCACAACGGAAAGATCCAGCGGCTCTCCGAGCTGCTCCGGCGTCACATAGCGGATATTCGTCCGCTCCATGCACACCACGCGCGGATCGTTCCGTATCGCCCAGGCGAGCTGTCCGTAGCCCACGTCGATGGCAAAGACCTTTTTCGCGCCCTTTTGCAGCAGGCAGTCGGTAAAGCCGCCCGTCGACGCGCCGGAATCGCTGCAGACGCAGCCCGTCGGATCGACGCCGAAATCCCGCAGTGCCTTTTCCAGCTTCAGGCCGCCTCTGCTGACATAGGGGCAGGCATTGCCGCGCACCTCGATCCGCGCATCCTCGCTGATCTGCGTCCCGGCCTTGTCGCACTTCTGTCCGTCGACATAGACCTCGCCGCTCATGATCAGCGCCTGTGCGCGGTTTCGGCTGTCGCACAGGCCAAGCTCCGTCATCAGGACATCCAGACGTTCCTTACGCTTCACGCTTCACTACCTCCAGCGCGGCCTCCGCGAGAGACGCCGCATCCAATCCCAGCATTTCAAAAAGCCTCTGCACCGATCCGTGCCGCACGAAGCGGTCGCCGATATTGCACAGGCGCGTCGGGACGTTCAGTCCCGCCGTGCGCAGAGACGCGGCGATCTCCTTCCCCGCACAGCCGATGCACACCGCTTCCTCCGCCACAAGGAGCCGTCCCGTTTTTCGGACGGAGGCGGCGATTGCGGACATATCGATCGGCTTTACGGACGGCAGCTTGACGACCTCGGCGGAGACGCCTTTTTTCTCCAAGAGCCGCGCCGCGCCGAGAAGCTCGTTTATCATGCGGCCGTAGCCGACCAGCGTGATATCCGTCCCCGCGCGCACGACCGGCTGCGCGGCGACTTCCGTAAACGCGCCGTCGCACCCGCGCGGATACCGCACCGCCACAGGCCCGTCCATTTCCAGAACGGCCTTGCGGAGCATCTGCTCCAGCTCCGCCTGATTGGCGGGGCAGAGGATCTGCATCCCCGGAACGGAGCGCAGAAAGTTGATGTCGAACACGCCCTGATGCGTCTCGCCGTCCTCGCCGACCAGACCGGCGCGGTCGACCGCAAAGACCACATGAAGTCCCTGCATGGCGACATCCTGCAAAAGCATATCGTAAGCACGCTGTAAAAACGTGGAATAGATCGCAACGACCGGGATCATTCCCTGCTTGGCAAGGCCTCCGGCCATGGATACCGCGTGTCCCTCCGCGATCCCGACGTCAAAGCAGCGCGTCGGAAATTCCTTGGCAAAGTCCGTCAGGCCCGTTCCGTGCACCATTGCCGCCGTGATGGCACAGATGCGCGGCTCTCTGCGTGCGAGGCCGACGAGCGTATTCCCGAAGGTATCGGAAAACGAGGGCAGATGCGCACAGCAGGGCGGCTTTCCGCTCTCGGGGTCGAAATGGCCGATTCCGTGGAATACGTCGGGATTCTGCTCGGCAGGCGCGTAGCCCTTGCCCTTTTTGGTGATAACATGGAGCAGGACCGGTCCCTTCGCGTCCTTTGCCAGCGTCAGAAGGTATTCCAGCCGCTTCAGATCGTGGCCGTCCACCGGCCCGTAATAGTCGAAGCCCATCTCCTCAAACAGCGTCGAACCGAGCAGCATCTGCTTCCAGCGCTGCTTGAGGTGGTGGGTAAGGCGATAGATATATCGGCCGCCGGGCAGCTTGCGCATTACGGTGCGGTAGGCCTTTTTCAGGCGAAAATAGCCCGGTCTCGTGCGAAGAACGGAGAGATGGCGGGAAATGCCCCCGACGTTCGGCGTGATCGACATTCCGTTGTCGTTCAGGATGACCAGAAGCGGCTCGTCGCTCTCTCCGGCATCGTTCATCGCCTCGTAGGCCAAGCCGCCCGTCATCGCGCCGTCACCCATGAGCGCCACGACATGATAATCCTGTTTCAGCAGCGTCCGCGCCCGCGCCATGCCCAGCGCCGTCGACACCGCGCTGGACGCGTGTCCCGCGACAAACGCGTCGCAGTCGCTTTCCGAGGGCTTCGGGAAGCCGGAAAGCCCGCCGAATTGGCGCAGTCCGGAGAACGCCTCGCGGCGTCCCGTCAGGAGCTTATGGACGTAGGACTGGTGACCGACATCAAACAGCAGCCGATCCCGCGAGGTATCAAACACCCGCTCCAGAGCGACCGTCAGCTCCACCACGCCCAGATTGGAGGCAAGGTGGCCCCCCGTCTTGGCAATATTCAGCACAAGGAACTGACGCAGCTCGTCGCAGAGCGTTCGGAGCTGCACGTCGTCCAGCGCCAGAAGATCCTGCCGCGAATTGATCTGATTCAGCAAATTCAAGCTTACACAACCTATCGGTCCGCCGCTTTATTTCCGCTTTTTCTTTCTGCGGAACAGCGACTTTATATAGTAAATCGGTTTAGAGACCAGATGCACGATCTGTGTCGCCCTGGTCATGGCCAGCGACTTGCCGCAGGCCTTGCCCGCAATGGTCACGCCCGCGACCAGCGCCGACATGATAAGCTGCGGGATCGTCTCGGAATTGAGATTTGTGAACGCCTTGACCGCGATGACCGCCGACGCCGAGCCGGAAACAACGCCGCAGATATCTCCCACCACGTCGTTGCAGAAGTTTGAAACCTTTTCCGCATTGCGCAGCAGCTTGAGCGCCTCCGACGCGCCGGGCACCCGTTTCGACGCCATGGAATGAAACGGCTTTTCGTCGGCGGACATTACCGCCACGCCGATAATATCAAATACGATGCCCAGCAGCACGATCAGCAGCAGGACAATAAATGCCTCGACAAGTCCGGCGTCCTCCATGATCGTGGAGGAAAGAAAGGAGATTGTCGAGGAAATCACGACCGTAACGAAGAAAATCGTCACGATCCAGCGTACATTACTGTGTTTTTTTGTCTTTTTGCCCTTACTTCGGGGCGTTTCGTCTTTGTTGTTTGGCACGTTGTTCCTCCGTGTACCGTGATCGCGCCGTCTGCGGAGCTTCCCACCGCGGCGCGGGGTCTGATATAGTTCAAAGGGTCTGATATGGTTTAACTTCGGGGCCGCCGGGAAAGCAGCAAGCCGGATGTGTGCCGACCAGCTCAGTAAGACGCGCAGGAATACTTTGTGTATTTCAAGCGGCTTTTGGGCTGTCCGGCGGGAATGCAGCAGGCCGGACGCCTGCCGAAGCGATCCGGAGATTCCGTAAAACAAAGGAAGCGGAGGGTCGATTCGGTGCGCAGACGGCGCAGTCTGATTTTTTGTCGGTCCGTTCAATAAGACGCGCAGAAATACTCTGTGTATTTCAAGCGGCTTTTGGGCTGTCCGGCGGGAATGCAGCAGGCCGGACGCCTGCCGAAGCGATCCGGAGATTCCGTAAAACAAAGGAAGCGGAGGGTCGATTCGGTGCGCAGACGGCGCAGTCTGATTTTTTGTCGGTCCGTTCAATAAGACGCGCAGGAATACTCTGTGTATTTCAAGCGGCTTTTGGGCGGACCGGCGGAAAAGCAGCAAGCCGGATGTGTGCCGAAGCGATCCGGAGATTCCGTAAAACAAAAGGTGGCGGCAGATAAAGTAAATCTTGCGGCTTAGGTCGGGTTGGATTTCCCCGTTGGCTGCCTGTCGTCGCCGAAAGGCCGTTTCCGATTAAAGCCTAGCCGGAGCGTCGCCGGTTCCGGTACCCGATTGCCACTTAGTCCGCACTGCAATCCATTATCTGCCCTTGGGGAAAGACAGCCTAGGTGATTTCCACAACATCGCGCACCGGTTCTATCCTCTTTTGCAGACATGGTTTCAAGGGGCAATATCGCCGTCGTCCGCGGCCACGGTCGCAGGCGCTTCGCTCCCCTATCCCGACATGCCCACGCAAGGCAGGCTACGCTGCACACAGCACACGATTCTGTGCACCGCGATGCAGGTTCAATCCTGTTTCGTACGCAGTCCGGGTACACAAAAGAATACTGGACGGCTGTCGCACAAGAACAGGTCTCCACGGAATCCGGGTCGGTCGGTATATGCCATTACACCTCGCCCGAAAACCTTAACCCCCAGCACCCACCCTAATCTGGGCGAAAAAAGCAAGCACCAGGGACTTCATCGATATGCCCTTAAAAGGATTTTTAGGCCCTTCTTCGATACCGGTACGCTTTGACTAGGATACAGCGCCACCGTTCGTATCATAACACACCCACAAAAAATATACAAGCGGCAAACAAACTGTTTTTTTAGAAAAATGGAAGATTTTCAATTTTGTTTTGTCCGATTTCCCCGATATTTCGCCATGCCCGAAATAAAGCGGCCGTATTTTCAAGCTTTTTGCAAAATCTCGTATTCATTCGATATCCATTTTTGTCCGTGCGTCCGCAGCAAACGACAAGGCCGCCGACAGACGCGGTGTGCTTCACCTCGTCCGCCGACGGCCCCGTCAGGGATAGAAAGGAACAGGAACTACAAGAAACGATCAAATACTATTGCTACATATATGAGCCGCCGGAAACGACGATGCATTCGCCGTTGACGAAGCTGGAATCGTCTCCGCAGAGGAACGACACGACCGACGCGATTTCGGAAGGTTCGGCAAGCCGATGCGCCGGGATCGCATCCAGAAACCGCTGCATCGTTTCCTCAGGAACGGCACGGAGCATCTCGGTGTTGACATAGCTGGGCGCAACGGCATTAACGGTAATGTTGTTTCTTGCGCTTTCGCGTGCCAAACACTTGGTAAAACCGATCACGCCTGCCTTGGCCGCTCCGTAGTTGGTCTGCCCGACATTTCCGAAGGCGGAAACGGAGGCAACATTGACGATCTTGCCGTAACGGTGCGTCCGCATCGGTCCGATCACGGCACGGCATGTGTTGAACATTCCGTTCAAATTGACGTTCAGAACGGATTCCCACTGTGATTCGGTCATTTTGTGGAACATTGCGTCGCGCGTAATGCCCGCGTTGTTGACCAGGACGGCGATCGGCCCGCATTCCCGAACGATTCTTTCAAACGTCTCTGAAACCTGCGCGGCGTTGCCGACGTTGCAGGCATACGGATGCACCGTCGTCCCCTCGGGATCGATTTTTTCCGCCGCTTCGCTTGCGGCAGCAAGATCCAGATCCACTAAGACCACACGGCCGAAGCCGTCCTTGGCCAAGCGCTCGACGATCGCCGCTCCGATGCCGCGCGCACCGCCGGTAACGACCGCGCAAAGTTTTTTCTTATCCATGCAGCAAACACCTCCATAACTTTGATGTCTTTCCGGCCTTATTCCGGCCGCATCTTTTCAACGGCCTCGCACAGAGCCGTCTCGCTGCCGACATTGCCGGGGAATATCACATAGGGCATGTGCGGGAACAGACTTTCCTCGCCTGTTTCCCAGACGGGGATCCCCTTGAGGATCTGTCCCATAACGCGCGCTCTTCGGCAGCGGAGCGCCGCGGTGCCGATCTCGCTGGAGGTAATGCCACCCTTGGCGATGATAAAATTCGGCCGTACCGACAAGCGTGAAACGACAGAGGTCACCGCATCGGAGATCCGCACGGCAAGGCGAAGCTCGTCCTCCTTGCTGCCGTTGTTCAGGTCAAAGCGTTCCCGTCGGGTATAAACGGCGCAGGTCACGCCGTTTCGGATGTTTCTCTCCGCTTCGGCGATCACTCTGTCCATTTCTGCGGCAAACGCGGTCTCGTCGAGCGCAAGATGCTGATTGATCTCGATAAACGCAATATCGTGCTTTTCCCGGAGAGCCGCAAGCTGCGCCGTGGTTTTATTGACGTGCGAACCGACGACAATGAGGCCGCCGTTGCGGTTTTCCGTATTTACCAGCTCCTCCCGGCTCAGCAGCGGGCGCGAATCGATGCCGCCCATGACCTTCGCCAGTGCCGCCGCGCTGCGGTAAAGGAAGTGTTTTCCCTTTTTCAGCGCCGCAAAGAGTGCCGTAACGAATACCTTAACATCCTCCTCGCTGACCGCATTGACGACCAGCTTTCCGAAATCGGTCAGGCCGCACAGCTTCCGCTCGATCCCGGCATAGTCCGTTGCACGAAGCTCCCGCAGGGAAACCGTCTGCACACGCTCCGCCGGATACATTCCGTCGGTTTTCTCCTCGATCCAGCGGCAAAGATTTGAATTTCGGTAACCAAAGGTGCGGTCGTGGGCAAATTCCGTCCCGGCCGCCGGGACTAGGCAGTCGCCGAACGCGACGTAATGAACGTTTTCGGCGGTATAGCGCCCGCCCTCCTCAAAAAACGGCAGGAGGATCTCCCCGTCAAAGGGCGGCGCTCCAAGGGCCTCCAGCGTTTCGCGAAGGGTCAGCGTTTCCAGCGGGTAGTGTCCGCGAAGCGTCGAATCGCTTCGGCTGATTACGGCGACCTCACGCCCGCTCTCCCGCGCCGCATGAAAGATCGCTTCGGCAATTTCGCGGTGTGCCTGCCGTGTCTGTGCTTCGGTCAATCCCCGGCTGTTGGTCAGGATAAAGGACAGCTTGCCGCCGTCGCCGAACGCCTCGCAGAGCGTCTCCGTTTTCCAGTCGGTATAGACGTAGACGTCATGCACAGTCTGCACGCCCGTCGGGTCGTCGTCAAGCACAATGATCTTCGCGTCGTCGCGCTCCAGCGCGGCACGGTATGCTTTCTCCACTTCGCTCACGTCGTAAGCGGGAAGCTGCGCAAGAAGCTGCCGCAGGCTACGGTTTTCTTCCATCTTATCGTCCGTCCTTATGCCAGATTTTCATACAGCACGGACAGGCCCTGTCCGCCGCCGATGCACAGCGATGCCACACCGTATTTTGCGCCGATGCGCTTCATTTCGTAGAACAGCTTGACGGAGATTAACGCACCCGTCGCACCGATCGGATGTCCGAGAGAAATGCCGCTGCCGTTGACGTTGACCTTTGCCGGGTCCAGTCCCAGTTCCCGAATGCACGCCATGGCCTGCGAGGCAAACGCCTCGTTCAGCTCGAACAGATCGATGTCCGAAGCCGTCAGCCCCGTGCGGTCGAAGAGCTTTCTCGTCGCATCGATTGGGCCAAGCCCCATGTAATTGGGGTCCACGCCCGCAAGCGCATAGTCTACCACTCGGGCGATCGGCTTACATCCCAGCTTTTCCGCCGAAGCGGCATTCATCAGCACCACCGCTGCCGCCGCATCATTGACGCCGGAGGCGTTTCCGGCCGTGACCAGACCGTCCTTCTTGAACAGCGGCTTCAGCCTGCCCAGCTTTTCCATAGAAGTATCACGCGGATGCTCGTCCGTGTCAAAGACCCGCGTTTCCTTCTTGAGCTTTACCTCGACGGGGACGATCTCCTCGCGGAATTTTCCCGCTGCAATGGCTGCAGCGGCTCTGCGCTGGCTCTCCAGCGCGTAGGCATCGACCTCTTGGCGGGTAAAACCGTATTTTTCGGCGATGTTTTCCGCCGTCATGGCAATGTGTGTCCCCGTAAACGGTTCGGCAAGCGCCGTCGTCAGGGCATCCTTCATGACGATGTCGCCCATTCGTGCGCCAAATCGCGTCTGATAGGAGCAATACGGGAAATTGCTCATGCTTTCCGCGCCGCCCGCCACCACGATCTGCATGTCGCCGTGGTCGATCGCCGTAGCGCCGGTCACGATGGCCTGCAGGCCGGAGGCACACAGGCGGTTGACGGTCTGCGCACTGCTGTTGATCGAGCATCCGGCGTTCAGCGACGCGATACGCGCCAAAAAGCCGTTCAGGCCGTACTGCCCGACACAGCCGAGGACCGTTTCCTCCACGCATGTCGGGTCAATTCCCGCACGCTCGATTGCCGCGCGGATCGCGATCTCGCCGAGCTTCGCCGTGTCCAGCTCCTTCAGCGAACCGCCGAAGCTGCCTACGGCAGTACGGACCGCCGATACTACCAATACATCTTGAAACATATTTTGTCTCCTTTGCCTGTTGCTTTTGCCGACGCAAGTCGGAACATCTTCGCACTCAGTCGCACTCCACAACCAGCCCAACCCCCGCTTCCATTGCGGGGCAGGCATTCGCCAGACGGATTACGCAAGGCAGGTCGGTATCGTGGCAAATATAGAAGCGCTCAATCTTCTCCTTTGCCACATATTCGCAGGTTTTCTGCATCTGCGGCTCGGGCACCTCGTCGGAGCGAAGATGCGAGCCGCCGAGATAGGTATTGACCTTCTTCGCACCGGTCAGCTTTTTCGCGTACTCCATAATATTGCAGATCCCATAGTGCGCACAGGCCGCCACGACACTGCATTCCTCGCCGTTTTTATGGCGATAGCAGAGCTGTGTATCCTCGTCGACATAATCGTCGACCCATTTGCCGTCGATGAGCACCTTGGGCGACTGCGGGAAGGAGCGCTCAAAATCATTGCTGATCTCGGTGATGCCCATATAGCAGAGATTTTTCGTGATCCAGAACGGCTCGGCAATAAAGCGCACGTCAAAATACTGCTGCAGAACCTCCATGCTCACGTCCATGCCCAACGGGACATTCCACTCAAACTGGTACTTCGGGCGCATAATGTCCGGCGTGGTCATCAGGAGCACGGGCTTGCGGAACATGGCGTTATCCCGATAATACCGGATAAGATATTTCAGGCCGCCGCAATGGTCATAATGACCGTGGGAAATAATGACGTAATCCGCAAGACGCAGATCGATCCCCATGGCCTCGGCATTGTGAATGAATTTATCGGAATACGCGGTGTCAAACAGAACTTTTTTGTCTTCGTCCTCGATCCACGCAGAGAAACCATGCTCGGCGTTGTAAAACTTGTTGAAAAGGCTGTGGTTTTCCAGAAGCAGTGTAACTTTCATTTCTTTTTCCTTTCTGTTCTTTCGGTTGTACTATTTTACAATTAGATTTTTTCGGCTGCGATCCGAGGTCAGGAACATGGCAAGCAGAATGAGCGCACCGAATATGATTTGACTCCAAAAAGCGTCAACACCGATAATGGTCATACCGTTTTCGATGACCGTTACCATCATCGCGCCGAAAAGCGTCATCAGGACGCTGCCCTTGCCGCCGGTCATCGCGGTGCCACCGAGCAGCACGGCGGCAACAGCCTGCAGCGTCAGCGGACTGCCGACGGTCGGTGCGGAGCTTTGCAGCTTGATTGCCAGCAGGAGGCCAGAAACCGCGCTTGCCATGCCGCAGATCGTAAAGGCAAAAATCTTAGTTCTGTCAACATGGATGCCGGAGATCCGTGCGGTGCGCTCGTTTGCTCCGATCATGCTGATGCTTTTTCCGAGTGTCGTGCGCTTTTGGAGAAAATACAGCAGCAGCATAATCACTGCGGCAATGATCGTCGTTATGCCGATCACGCCGAAAGTCACTCTAGCCCACGCAACCAGGGGCTTCTGTGCCGCAGCAATCGTCATAGGTGCATCAGTGATCAGCAGGGCAACGCTGTTGTAAACATTCATCATACCAAGTGAGGCAATAAAGGAGGGAATCTTCAGCTTCGCATGGATCACGCCGAGCAGGAAGCCCGTCAGAATGCCGAAGCCGACCGCCGCCGCATACGCCCACGCACCGGCAGAGGGCATCAGCTTGACCAGAATAACGTTGGCGCAGGAGCAAACCGCACCCATCGACAGGTCAAGCGAGCCGAGCAGGCGAACAAAGGTCGCACCGCAGGCCATGACAAGCAGCGGCGCCATATTGGTCAGAAGATTTTTGATGTTATAAGCGTTTAAGAAATTGGGATTGATGATGTAAAATGCAAGAACGATCAGAATCAGTGCCCAGATGCTTGCGTAGGACAGCGCGACCGATTTGACCTTCTGTACCTTCAATTTACGGTTTTCCTTCAATGACTGTCCCTCCCTACATCATACACTGCAGGATTTCGAGGTGCCCCGGCTTCTTGTCCGGCGGAGCGTCAAATTCCCCGGTAACCAGCCCGTCCTTCATGACCAGCACGCGGTTGCTCAGTCCGATGCACTCGTCGAGCGTGTCGCCGAGCAGAATGACGGACTTCCCTTCCAGCGCCATCTGCCGGATCAGCGCATAGATCTCGACCTTTGCACCGATATCCACGCCGCGCGTCGGGTGGTTCAGCAAAATGATATCGCATTCACTGGAAAGCATCTTGGCAAAAACGACCTTCTGCGCATTGCCGCCGGACAGATTCACGACGTCGGTTTTGTGGCTCGGCGTGCGAATACGCAGACGCTCGATCCATTCCTTTGCCTGCGCGACCATTTTACGGCCGGACAGGAAAATAAAATGCGCGTTCTTTTTCAGACTCGAGGCGGCGATATTGTCCGTGATGTCCAGAATACCGAAAACACCCTCGGCGTTACGTTCCTGCGGGATCATGGTCAGTCCGTTTTGAAGTGCGTCGGCGGGGCTGGAATAATGTGCGGTTTTTCCCCGAATCTTCAGTCTGCCGTCCGTGGGCAGCTCGTCACCGCTGAGAACATAGCACAGCTCCTCCTTGCCGGAACCGACCACGCCGCAAAAGCCCAGGATCTCGCCGCGGTGCAGCTGAAAGGACACATCCTTGAATTGGCCGAACAGGTGCAGCTTCTCGGTCTCCAGCACGACCTCCGCATCCGGTTCGCGCTGGCGGTCCAGACCGTAGTACTCGTTGGTCGACGCCTTGCCGACCATGGCCTCATAGAGCATCAGCTCCGTGCAGTCCGCGGTGATGAAATCGCCCGCGTTTTCCGCATCACGAAAGACATAGATCCGATCGGTCAGCTCAAGCACCTCGTCGAGGCGATGCGAAACAAAGATAACGGAATGTCCCAGCTTTGCCAGCCTTCTGACCTGCTCATAGAGCAGCTTGACTTCCGTCTCGTTCAAGACCGAGGTCGGCTCGTCGAGCAATATCAAAGCGTGCTCCGCGCCGGAGGAATGCGCCTTGTTGACCGCGCGGCCGATCTCTACGAGCTGCCGCGTTGCAAAGTTCAGGTCGCGGACATATTTTTCCGGCTTGACACTCTCCAATCCGACATCGGCAAGGCACTTTTTCGCCTGCTCGTACATTTTTCGATAGTTGATGAAACCGCAAACGGCAAAACGACGCTCATCTCCGAAGAAAATGTTCTGTCCGACGGTCAGATTGGTAATCAGCGACTGCTCCTGAAACACCATGCTGACGCCGCAGTCATTTGCCTCGCGCGGCGTTTTGGGCGCGTATTCCTTTCCGCAGAGCCGCATTTCGCCGCCGCTCGGCGGCTGAACGCCCATGATGATCTTCAGCAGCGTGCTTTTTCCGGCGCCGTTTTCGCCGACAAGTCCGATGATTTCGCCGCACCGAATCGTCATGCTGACACCCTTCAGCGCAGGATTCCCGCCAAAAAATTTAGAAATATTTTTAACTTCAAATAAAATATCCTGATTCATAGCCGGCTCCTCACTTACAGATCGTTCTCTTGCTGCGCAGCACGGTCAGGGCGACCGCCGCAACAATGATAAGGCCCTGAATGCCCGAACGGATATAGGTGTTAATGCCCAAAAGCAGCAGACCGACGTTTAAAACGGTGATGACCAGTGAGCCGACCAGCGTATTGAGCACGCCGCCTCTGCCGCCTGCCAGCGAGGTGCCGCCGATCACGACCGCCGCCTGTGCCGGAAAAAACTGTCCGTCGCCGACGTCCACAATACCGCTTCCCAATCGGAGCGCGGCGAGCACGCCGGCAAGCGCCATGCAGCCTCCTGCCCACATAAATGCGCGGATCTTGACCCAGTCGACATTCACACCGGTCATGCGTGGGACAGCCTCATTCGTGCCGACGGCATACATATGGCGTCCGAAGGGGGTTCTGTTCTGAATGAGAAGCGCGATGCCCAGCACCGCAAAGGCGATCCATGTAATGGCCGGAATGCCGAGGAAGCTCGCGCCGGGAATCGAAAGAAGGAACGGATCGGTGATGTTGGCGAACAGCCCATCATATGACATAACGCCGAATCCTCTTGCCACCGCGCACATGGCGTAGGTGACCATAAAGGAGCTGATTTTCAGCTTTGCGTGGATCAGGCCGGAGACAAAGCCGCAGGCGATGCCTGCAAGTATGCTGATCAACACGCCCAGCAGTCCGAGATTCGTCGCATATTTGTTATTCAAGACAAGCACGGACACCAGCGAGCCTGCCAGCCCAACAACGCCGTCAACCGAAAGGTCTACGGAGCCGATCAGAATCACAAAGGTAATGCCGACCGAAATGATCAGCGTAATGGAAAGCTGATTCAGAATCGTTCGCAGATTATAGAACGTCAGAAAGCTTTTTGGGCAGGTCACTGAGAAGATCAGCAGCAGAAACGCCAATACGACTACCGGCATAAACTGGATCATTGAAGCTTTCTTTTGCTCTTTTTGCGTTTTGATGACAAATTCTTCGCCAATCGACCTGTTTGCTTTAATCGATGACATTGCTGTTTTCTCCTTATAGTAGAGTTGATTTTCCGAGGTGCTTCGCAGAAATCAGTGCGGACGATTTATCGTGCTGCGCATGAGTCTGTCATCGCTCCACTCCGTCGGAAACACGGCGCTCCCGCCGCAGTCCGGGGCGCGCGGTATCTGCTCATTCCGTGCGCCTCGGAGCTGCGGCGGCTGCCAAGAAGGAGTGCGGAGAGGATCAAACGGGATAATCACCGAGACGGAATGCGTCCCAATAATTTTCAAAGTCCATCTTCACGCCGTCAACATAGAACTCCTGACGGAACTTCTCAACATTGTCCTTATCGACAATTGTGCAGGCAGTGCCGAAAAGGCGGTACTTGTGGTCAAGCGTAGGAACGTCGATCTTGCCCAGCCATGCGTCATAGCAGATTGCGAGCGTATAGCCGCCCTGCTGCCAGCCCTGGCAGTCTGCCGTGCAGGTCATATAGCCGTTTTCAATATAGTCCAGCGCGCTTTCGATCGCGTTGATGCCGCAGACCTTTACCGTTCCGGCAAGGCCCTTGGCCTCCAGCGCCTTGATCGCGCCCATTGCCATATTGTCATTTGCACACCACACGCCGTCAATATCGGTGTGGACAGCCAGCCATGTTTCCATGACCTCCAGCGCAGTATCGGCGCTCCAGTTGGCAGTCTCGTCAGCAACGAGCTCCACGCCCGGGCACTCATCAAGCGCCTTTTGCAGACCGGCGCGGCGGTTGACCGCCGTAGTGTTGCCGAGGAGGCCCTGTATACAGACAATCTTGCCCTGATAGGGCGTATCGAACTGCGAGAACATCTCCATGGCAATCTGATAGCCCATATCGACATCATCGGGAGAGTGGTGCGCAACCCAGCCGTCGTAGTCCCAAACATTAATGTCATCGGGCTTGTTCCATGTGGTACACATATAGGCGCCGGCATCCGAAACCATTTCGGCAATGGTTCCGCAGATGGCAGCCTCGTTGGGATCGCAGAAAAGGATTGCATTGCCGCCGGACTTTGCGAGGAAGGCACTGATTTGGTTGATCTGCGTATCGCTGGAGCCTTCGTTCAGCATGGCCTCATACTCGTATTTCTGACCGATCGAGTCAAGGTACTTGCAGAACAGCTCACAACCGTCGTTGATCGTGACCATATAGGGGTTGGAGAAGAAACGCACGGAGCAGCCGACATACAGCGTGGTATTCAGCTTTTCGGAAAGGTCCTCCCCGTCCTTCCCGTCGGTCTTCTGACAGCCCGCAAACAGGCAGACCGTCACTGCGAGGATCAGCAGAAGTGATACTAGCTTTTTCATAATTTCCTCCTATTTTGTCTTATTCTGTATTCAAGGCGGCGTTCCGCCCGGGATACCGTTTTCAAGGGGAATATGCCGTGCAGGGTACGCGGGTAAAAGCAGCCGATCAGAAATCCACCTTGTCGCCGCCCTTCAGGCCGAACGTCTCGCGCACCTCGTCGGGCGTCGCGATCTCATAGTCCAGCTCCTTCAGGATCTTGATGATCTTCTCGACCTGTGCGGCATTGCTGACCGCCAGCTCGCCGTTCGGCTTGATGTAAATGCCGTCCTCCATGCCGACGCGAACGTTGCCGCCCGTCACGGCGCAGACAGTCTCATAGCGGAACATCCGGCGGCCGCCCGCCACCATGGAATACATGATGTCGTTGCCCAGTGTTTTCTTGGCCTGATCGATAACGAACAGCAGACCGTCCAAGCCCATCGGCATACCGCCCATAACGCCCATGATGAACTGCAAATAGATCTGCTTCGGCAGAATGCCCATCTTCTTGAAGTGCGCAAGGTTCGCGATCTGGCCGTAGTCAAAGATCTCAAACTCCGGGAAGGTATTGTTGCGATTCATTGTGCGGATACAGTATTCCATATCCTTGAAGGTGTTTTTAAACACGTTATCGTAGGTTCCCTTCAGGAACGGCACCTCCCAGTCGAACTTCGGCGCGTCCATTCCCGGACCGTCGGCAAGCTTGGAGAGGCAGAAATTGATGGAGCCGCCGTTTGCCGAGGCCATTTCCGGTTTGAAACGATCGATCACCGCGAAGCGCTCTTCTACCGTCATTCCCTGTGCACCGCCGGTGGTAATGCCGATAACGACGTTGCTCGCCTTCTTGACCTTCGTCAGGATCTGCTCGAAGCTGTCAAAATCCGCCGTCGGCTGACCCGTCACGTCTCTGCGCGCATGAATATGCACGATCGAAGCGCCCGCATTTGCCGCGTCGATGGCGTCCCGCGCGACTTCATCCGGCCCCTTGGGCAGATAGGGAGTCATTGTCGGCGTGTGGATTCCTCCGGTCACGGCCGCCGTGACGATCACCTTTCTCTGTTTTGCCATTTGTTTTCCTCCTTAATCTTTGTTTCCGTAAACCGATTTGCTCACATCGTAGTTTTCGCTTCCGTCCGGGTAGCGGTAACGTTTGATATCCCGGTCCTTCGGGAAATCGAAGCGGCCCGCGCAGCGCATAATGACCGTCTTGATCTCCGGCGTGTTTTCCGCGACGATGCGCTCGAATTGATTGATGATAAGGTCGGGGTCGCCTGCACAGTTGACCCAGTTGTCATAGTGGTCGGGGATCAGCACCTTGGCTCTGAGCGTCTGTCCAAGCCGCGCGGCATCATAGGGTGTCATTTTGTCCGTGGCGCCGGGTGCGTTGAAGCCCATGTCGAAAATTGCAACATCGATATCGTATTCCTTGCCGACCTTGACATAGCCGTCATGATACCACGTGTCGCCGAGGAACATGATATTGCCCGCCGAGGTTTCGAACAGGAACGAGCAGCAGCACTCCTCGAAGGGCAGCAACTCCTTTCCGCCGCCGGTGCGAATGGCCGTCTGGTCGTAGCACATGAGAATGTGTACTCTTGCACCGGGAACCTCGAACACATCGCCGACACGCGCCACGCACAACCGGTCGTCGGGTACATGAAAACTGCGCAGCCGCTCGGCCGTAACAGGCGGTGCATAGAACTTTGCCTCAGAGGTCTGCAGCGCGGCGTTCACGGTGAAGATATCGCAGTGATCGGCGTGCGTGTGTGTGCAGAACACACCGTCGATTTTCTTAAATTCCCACGGGTCAATAACCTGCGGATTCAGGCGCAGCCAGTTGATGCTGTCCGCACCCGCCTGACGGCAGACGCCGCAGTAATCATAGGTGGTATAGTGCGACGGCGCGCAGTTCTGGTCGATCAGGAAGATGCCGCCCGCATCGGTCTTCAGCACCCAAGACGGACCGCCGCACCACCAAAGACTCACTTGTCCCTCGGGGACCTCGTAATTCTCGATCCGGCGATTCAGAAAAGACCCCCATTCCGGAAATGCCTCCTTCAGCCAGACCTCTTTCGTGATGGGGTGGTCGTTGTTCAGGTATCCTCCCCAGAGGATCCCTCGTCCATCGGATTTCTTCATAAGCATCTCCCTTTACTTTGATTCATGTTGTCAGACAACATACAACCGCGTGTCATTATCTGCTGTCCTTGGCTTGCATAAACATATTACCACAGATTTTTCGCGAAATCTATCCGAATATTGCACAAATTCTGCAAATTTTTCTTGTTCACTTTTACCAATGCGTGGTGTTGATTTCTATGTTGTCTGTTGTCAGACAACATACATTCTCCGCACAAATCGACGCGTTTTTCCGCCCAGTTCGTCCCGCGCCTGCCGAAAGGTCAGCACGCCCGGCGCCGAATTTTTGCATAACATTGTCCGTATTACTTGACCTTTTACAAATTTATGGTATACTATATCGGTAAAGGGAGAGGTGAAAATATGAGCGGTACTTCATTACTGGCGCAGGGCTTGAACGATCAGATGACCTCCGCGCTGTACAGCAATCTCGGCGAGGTCACAAAAAAGAGCATCACCAACGCACTGCTCGACAAGCTGATCGACATGATCATGGATGAAACACTGAAACCGGGGTATACCTTCCCGAACGAGAACGACATGTGCCGACAGCTCGGCATCGGCCGCAGCGCGCTCCGCGAGGCGTACACCGCGCTGGCGGCCATGGGCTTTATCAGCCGCAGCAAATCCGGCACCACCGTCAATTCCATGCGGCGGATCGTGGCTTCCGTGCCGCTTCGCTATCTGTTCCGCAATTCCGCGCTGGACGAGATCATGGAATATCGCATCATGCTCGAATCGCAGACCGCCTACCTCGCAGCAAAATTTGCCGACGACTCCACAATCCGTGAGCTGGAGAATATCATCGCACGCATGAAGGAGATCGGCACAACTGACGCCGCCGAGCTGTCCCAGCTTGATATCCAGTTTCATTTTACGATCGCCATGGCATCAAACAATTCCCTGCTGAAAAACACGTTGGTCGCGGTGACGAACGAGCTGGAGCGAAGCAGTTATTCCGGTTACACCATCGATCCGCAAACCACCATTGCAAATTCCATTGAATACCACGAGCAGATTCTTGATGCCATCCGCACGCACGACCAAAAACGCGCAAAGCAGGCCATGCGCAACCATATCAAGGACATTTATACCGTTCTTCTGCGTATGATGTTCACCTGACCGACGCAAAAATCCCTGCCGTATTTTGTACGGCGGGGATTTTTTTGCAGAAGGGGGTTGACAGCGTAACAATGTTATGCTATTATGCTGGCGTAACATTGTTACGCAGTCGTCCGAGGCTTCGCATTGTGCGGCACTCCGGACAAATCGGGAAGGAGGAAAAGCATGGAGGACGAAGCATTGATCTCCAAACGGGAGCTTTTGGAGCGCTACGGCATTTCCTACGGCGCTCTGTACCGCTGGAAGCGGATGGGGCTGATTCCGGAGGATTGGTTCCTGCGCCGCTCGACGCCCAGCGGGCAGGAGACATTTTTCTATCGCGCGCAGATCTGCCCCAGAATGGAGCTGATCCTCTCGCGCAAGGATGCCGTCTCGCTTGACAAGCTGGCGCAGGAGCTGAATCCGCCCGCGAATCAGGAAAAGCAGCGGCCGTTTCTGCATCTGGAGCTGTATTACAAAAGCTACCGTTTCCCGCTCGACGAGCTGAAAAAGATCGAGATCGTTCGGGAAAATGAAAGGATCGAATTTCTTGATAAATTACTGAAAGGATTTGAGGAAGAATGAGTCAAAGCATCCATTGCTCCGGCGCGAACACCGCGTCCGGCGGAGAATACGAAGAGATCCATTGCAGCGGGAGCCTGAAAATTCAAGGTGACGCCGCCTGCCAAGCTCTGCAAAACAGCGGCGCGTTGAAGCTTGCCGGCAGTCTGGTCTGCACCGGAGAACTGCACAGCAGCGGTGCGCTCAAGATTGAGGGTTCCGTCCGCACCGACCGCGCAAAAGTCAGCGGAAGCCTGAAAGCCGAGGGCAATCTGCACTGCGTCGGGAATTTCCGCTGCTCCGGCAGCACCGCGCTCGGCGGCAGTCTCCATGTCGGCAGCGGCAGCATCTCCGGCGCCTGCTCCGTCGGCGGAACGCTCCACGGCGGCGAGCTGCGCGTCTCGGGCAAGCTGACGGCGCAGGAGGTCGAGGCCGAAAGCTTCACCGCAAGCGGCAAGCTGGAGATCAGCGGCCTTCTGAACGCCGAAAAGATCGAGATCGAAGTCGGCGGCAGCAACGAGGTCGGCGATATCGGCTGCGGCACGATCACCGTCCGACGCATTTCGCACGGCTTCAGCTTCGGCGAGCGCGTCCTGCGCGTAAAGAGCATTGAGGGCGACACCGTCGACCTGGAATGCACGCAGGCCGAGGTCGTACGCGGCAAGAACGTCCGCATCGGCCGAAACTGCCGGATCGGCCGCGTTGAGTATTCCGGCGACCTGACCGTCGAGGGCGGCGAAGTCGGGGAGCAGGTGCGCATATAAGGCGCGGCACACGAAAACAAGCCTGCGAAAAAGTGCTTTTCCTCATTGAAAAATGCCAAAACTGTGGTATCATAGAAGAAAATGCACAGGAGGTAATTATCAATGGCAGAAAAAAAGATCCCCGAACGCTCCGAGATCCGCGAGGAGGACAAATGGGCCATCCATGACATCTACGCCACGGACGAGCTTTGGGAAGAAGACCTGAAGAAGCTCAAGGACATGATCCCGCAGGCCGCGACTTTCGCGGGCAAGCTCGGCGAATCGGCCGATACGCTGCTTGCCTATATGAAATGGAGCGAGGATGCCAACGTGCTGTTCGATGCGCTGGGCAACTACGCCATGCGCCGCTCGGACGAGGATGCCCGCGTTTCCAAGTATCAGGCTATGGTCGGCAATCTGATGAGCACGATTGTCGAGCTGAACGCCGCCGCCAGCTTTGATACGCCCGAGATCATGGCCATCGACGATGAGACCATGGAGAAGTTCTACGCCGAGCAGCCGAAGCTGGAACGCTATCGCCGCTACCTGAACAATATTCGCCGCCGCCGTGCGCACGTCCTCAGCCCCGCCGAGGAAAAGCTGCTTGCCGCCGCCGGTGAGATGGCCGGTGCGCCCGACACCATTTACGGCATGTTCAACGATGCCGACGTGACCTTCCCCGACGCCGTGGACAGCAAGGGCGAAAAGCACCCGCTGTCGCAGGGCACCTACATTTCCTATATGGAAAGCCCCGACCGCGAGCTGCGCAAGAGCGCGTTTGAGAACCTCTACCACACCTACGGCAGCTTCAAGAACACGATCGCGGCCGTCCTGTCCGCACAGGTCAAGCAGCTTCAGTTCTTCGCCAACGCACGGAAGTATTCCTCCGCGATGGAGGCTTCGCTGGATGTGACGAACGTCCCGACGAGCGTTTACACAAATCTGATCGAGGCCGTCCATAAGAATCTGGACAAGATGTACCGCTATGTTGCGCTTCGCAAGAAGCTGCTGGGCGTAGACGAGCTGCACTTCTACGATCTGTACACCCCGCTGATGGAGGGCGTGGACAAGCGCGCTACCATCGACGAGGCCAAGGCGCTGGTCCTCAAGGCCGTCGCCCCGCTCGGTGAGGAGTACGGCAAGGTCCTCAAGCACGGCTTCGACAACCGCTGGATCGACATCTATGAAAACGCAGGCAAGCGGTCCGGCGCATATTCCGCAGGCGCGAAGGTGCATCCGTTCGTCCTGCTGAACTACACCGGCACGCTCGACAGCCAGTTCACGCTGGCGCACGAGATGGGCCACGCGATGCATTCTTATCTGTCCAACAAGCATCAGACCCCGCTTGACGCCGACTATGTGATCTTCGTCGCCGAGGTCGCGTCCACCTGTAACGAGGCGCTGCTGATGCAGTACCTGCTCGGCCGGACCACCGACAAGAAGGAGCGCGCATATCTCATCAACCACTTCCTCGAGGGCTTCCGCACGACACTCTACCGCCAGACCATGTTTGCCGAGTTCGAGCTGAACATCGGCAAGATGGCGCAGGAGGGCACCAGTCTGACGCCCGACGTGCTGAACGAGGAATACCGCCGCCTGAACAAGCTCTACTTCGGCGACGACATCGTCCTCGACGACGAGATCGCGATGGAGTGGATGCGCATTCCGCACTTCTACTACAACTACTATGTCTTCCAGTACGCCACCGGCTACTCCGCTGCCGTTGCGCTGTCTCAGCGCATTCTGCACGGCGGTGAGCAGGCGGTCAAGGATTACCTCGGCTTCCTCTCCGGCGGCTGCAGCAAGAGCCCGATCGACCTTTTGAAGGGCGCAGGCGTGGACATGAGCACCACGAAGCCCGTCGAGGATGCGCTTGCGCTGTTCGGCGAGCTGCTTGACGAGATGGAACAGCTCACGCAGGAGTAACCCATGCCGGATATTTTTATCCCCACCCTGCACACGTTTGAAAACAACAACATTTTCACCGGAAGCTGCGGTACGCTGCGGTTTCGGATCGCCCCGGACGTAAAAATGGCCACCCCGAAGGAGGTGGACATGGACGCCAGCTCTATCCGCGCGGAATACTGGTACGGTGAAAAATGCTACGAGCTGAGTCAGATCGAGGACGCGCACACCTTCCCGATGAGCGAGGAGGGCCGCGCCGATATGAAGGCTTGGCTGGAGGAAAAGGCGTAAGCCGCTCCGAATTTTAAGGCCCTGCTGCAAGTGCAGCAGGGCCTTTGTATAACTAAGCGGTATCGTGCGGCATAGATTTTAGACCTTCGCCGGGACCTTGGTGCTGACGGAATACTCCGTAACGCCGAGAATCGTTTCGCCGTCGATCTGAAGCGCCGTGGGACGGTCAAATTCCACCTTGATCTCGCGGCCCGTCAGAACCTGTACCATTTCCGTATGCTTGACGTGCTCGCCCTTAAAGATCGACGGGAAGACGATCAGCGTCTTGAGCTTGCCGGAGCCGAACATCACGCACGTCGAAACGGTGTGCTCCTTCCCCAGCCGGTCCTGCTCGGGCGTGACCATCATGCCGCCGCCGTAGAAACGGCCGTGCATCGTCGGTGCAAGCCAGACCTTGCGATAGGTGTGCTTCTTCCCGTCCACCGTCACGGTCGCGTTGGCGGGCTTAAAGTGGAAGAGCAGGCCCTTGATGGCGATCGACGTGTAATTGACAGGCTTGGTCGTCGTCTCGCGCAGCTTGTCGCCCACCTCGCAGCAATAGCCGTCGATGCCGTAGCCGATGCCGTTGAGGAAGCGGTAGGTCTTGCCCTTGACGGTCACCGTCGGAAGGTCCGTCAGGTATTTCTTGATGGAAAACGGTGCTTCACCCTTCTCCTTGCCGAGGTCGTGGAGGAAGTCGTTGCCGCTGCCGACGGCATAATAGAGGATATCGTTCGCAACGGACGATATGTCAGCTTCGTTCAGAAAGCGGTTGATCGTGCCGTCGCCGCCGCAGAGGACGATCGGCTCCTCCTTCGGAAGCGCCGCAAGGAACGCTGCGTAGCCGTTTATCTTGGTCATGTCGTAATAGTGCAGCTCGCTGCCTTTCAGGAGGGTGTCGAGCTGTTTGGCGGACGCTTCGCCGTTTCCGTTCCCGGCATGGGGATTATACAGAATATGATAAATCATTTTTTGCTCCTTTTCTCTCTCGGGACAGTGCCGGTGCGGCCGGCTGCCCCATTTTTTTCTCCATTATACCGTATTTTTCGCGCTCCTGCAATGGGCATTATTTTGTTTCTGACCGAAGTTTCCGAATTTTGACATTGGGCGTTGACACCTGTTCGGACATAGGCTATACTGATATCAACGGAACGGAAACGAGGCTGGGATATGGACAAATCGACTCTGCGGCATACGATCGCACAGCAAAAGCGCGCGCTGACCGAGGCGCAGATCGACGCGGCGTCGCGGGAGCTGGCACGGCTGCTGTTCGCGCACCCGCTTTATCTCCGCGCGAACGCACTCTACGCCTATCTGAGCTACAATCAGGAGGTCCGCACCGCGCCGATCATCCGCCGCGCCATGGCCGACGGCAAGCGCGTCGCCGTGCCGAAGGTCTTCGGGCAGGAGATGCGTTTTATATGGCTCGACAGCCTGAACGACGTCGCGCCGGGCTATCGCGGCATTCCGGAGCCGACGTGCGGCGAAACGGCCGACGCGCCCGACGCGCTGATGCTGATGCCCGGTCTTGCCTTTACGGTGGACGGCGCACGTCTCGGCTACGGCGGCGGCTTCTACGACCGCTTCCTTGAGGCAGAGCCGCACCCTACCGTCGCACTGTGCTATGCGTTTCAGCTCGTGCCGTCGCTGCCCGTGCAGGCGCATGACAAGCCCGTGGACGCGGTTTTGAGCGTCCCGATTTCGGAGGTCTCTCATGAAGATTGAAGCTGTTTGCGAATATAATGCCGGCGGCTGGCTGATCTATGCCGCAAATTATCCCGGCGCCTTTGTGCGGGGCGAAAGCGAGAATCAGGCACTTGCCAAGTTCGGCGGGGAGCTGAGAAGCTACCTGCGCTGGTGCGGCGTGGCCAACCCGCCGCAGGACACGCCGGAGATCACGATCGTGCAGCGCAAGGAGTCGGAGCTTCCGGTCTGCGACGCGGACAGCGACGTGCTGTTCGACGCCGAACGCCTCCCGCTCCAGCAGGCGGAGTATGAACGGCTCAAGCTGCTGTGCCTGAAATCCGCCCGTGACTTCTGCAAGCTCTATCGCAGCATCCCGAACCCGGATATTTCCGGCCGTCCGCCGCGCACGAGCTTTTACGGTCCTGTTCCGCGCACGCCGCGCCAGATGTACGAGCACACGAACAGCGTTACATCGTACTACGCAGCGGCGGTCGGCATTGAGCTTGAAAATATGCCCGACCTGTATCACAACCGTATGCAGGTCTTCTCGGAGCTGGAAGCGCTCCCGGACTTCCTGTCCGATCGCGTTTACACCGCGCCCGACGGCGAAAAGTGGACGATGCGCAAGGTCCTGCGGCGCTTTATCTGGCACGACCGCATTCATGCCCGCGCAATGTGGCGCACGGCCACGGCGCTCTGGGGCAGCCGCGAGATCGAAAATCCGTTTTTCTTTATCCAGTGAATAAAAGCACCGAATGCGAGAAAATTAACGGCGTACAACATGCAGGAGGGGTCTTCATGAACGGAATGAAAAACATAGCCAAGGCCGAGGTCATGGTCTTAAAGGACGAGGTCGTCTATCAGCAGGGGCAGGTCGTGAGCAAAACGCTGGTGCAAAACGAACATGTGAGCGTCACGCTGTTTGCCTTTGACAAGGGCGAGGAGATCAGCACGCACGAGTCCGGCGGGGACGCCTTTGTCACCTGTCTGGACGGTGTCGGCCGCATCACGATCGACGGCCGCGAATACGCGCTTCACACGGGCGAATCCATCGTCATGCCCGCAAAGCATCCGCATGCCGTCTTTGCTTTTGAACAGTTCAAAATGCTGCTGGTCGTGATCTTTTAATAAGGGAATCTCTGAATAAATCCCAGCGATCGCTCTTGCCGATTTAACCAGCGCTTCCTTAGCTCTTTTGAAGCCGATCAGCGCCGCGCGGTCAGGCTTCTCACGCCGATCGGCTTCCGAACATTGAAAAGCTCCTCTGCGCTTTCGAGCGAAAGCACAGAGGAGCTTTTTTGACGTTCTTTGTCTGCCGCGCGGTGCGCATTATTTCCCGTCTGCCGGCGCGGCAAGGCGGGCGAACACGGCATTCGCGGCGTAGAAGGTCGTTTCATAGCGCATATAGCGCGGCGTGTTTTCGTCCCAGAGGAGCTGGAGCTTGGCGGGAAATTCCTCGTCGGCGTCGTAAAAGCGCAGACGCAGCGGAAAAAACGGGAACAGCGGCAGCAAGCAGGAAAAATCGCCGTCCGCGATCTCCTGTGCGCCGATTGCACGGCAAGCCTCCTTCAGCCGCTCCGTCCTGCCGGAAAAATGCCGGGCCGCCGCATCGGACAGCTTCAGCTCCCCCGCAAGCGTCCCGCCGCGCACGGCGTTGAAATGCGAATGATCGCACCACCGCCCGCTCAGCACGGGCAAGCCGTTCGGGTTCGCCAGCATATCGAAAACCGTCATTCCGGTGTTAAAATCCGCCCGCTGCCCGTCCGCGCAGCGCAAAAGCGCCCCCGTTTCGGCCGAGATGCGGTACTGCTCGTTCAGAAAAACGACCGTCAGGTCGCCGCCGCGCATCGGCAGCGAAAAACGCGCCGCAATTTCCCGGTAGTCAAGCGTTCGGAACTGCCGCTGTGCGGCAGAAAGCTGCTTTTCGTAGTTTCCCTCGCGCGTCATCCACCGCTCACCTCCGCTTCTTGGTGCGCAGATAGCGCTCGGCAGCGGTAAGCTGCGCCGCCGTCGGCGGCTTCACGCCCTGTGCGGCCTTGCCTGTACGCTTCGCGGGCTTCTCGGGCCGCTTGCCTTTGGCCTTTGCGGGTGCGGTCCTTTGCGCAGCCGTCTTTCCCTTCGGCTTCTGCGGCTTTTGCTCGCCCTTACGCGGACGGATCAGGCACTTTTCGCCGCTGCCGATCAGGTCGGTCCTTCCGGCCTTTTCCAGCGCCTCGTGCACCAGCGCATAGTTCTTCGGGTCGCGGTACTGGATCAGCGCCCGCTGCATCGCCTTTTCGTGCGGGTCGGTGGGCACATAGACCGGCTGCATCGTGCGCGGGTCCAGCCCGGTGTAGTACATCACCGTCGAAAGCGTGGAGGGCGTGGGGTAGAAATCCTGCACCTGCTCGGGCATATAACCGAGATCGCGGCAGTATTCGGCAAGCTCCACCGCATCGCGCAGTGTCGAGCCGGGATGCGAGCTCATCAAATACGGGACAAGATACTGCTTCAGGCCGAGCTTCTCGTTGAGCTGCTTATACTTTCGGCAGAACGATGCGTAGACCGCGCGGCGCGGCTTTCCCATATAGTGCAGAACCTCGTCGGAAACATGCTCCGGCGCGACCTTGAGCTGACCGGAAACGTGGTACTCCACCAGCTCCCGCAGGAAGGTCGGGTCCGGGTCGGCCAGCAGATAGTCAAAACGGACGCCGCTGCGCACGAATACCTTTTTCACCTTGGGCAGTGCGCGTAATTCCCGCAGCAGGTTTACATAATCCCTGTGGTCTGCCCGCAGATTTTTACAAGGAGTCGGGAACAGGCACTGCCGATTTTTGCACACGCCGCTCGTGAGCTGCTTGTCGCAGGCGGGATGGCGGAAATTGGCGGTCGGACCGCCGACATCGTGGATGTAGCCCTTGAAATCCGGGCGCTTCGTCATCGCTTCGGCCTCGGCGAGAATGGACGCGTGGCTCCGCGTCTGCACGATGCGCCCCTGATGGAAGGTCAGCGCGCAGAAGCTGCATCCGCCGAAGCAGCCGCGATTCGACACCAACGAAAACTGCACCTCGGAGATCGCGGGGACACCCTTTTGATAGGACGGATGCGGCGCGTTCTCATAGGGCAGCGCATAGATCTCGTCCATCTCCTCGGTCGTCAGCGGCATCTGCGGCGGGTTCTGTACGACGGATTCCCGTCCGTAAGGCTCGACGAGCCGCTTAGCGGTAAAGGGGTCGGTATTTTGATATTGGATGTAAAAGCTCTCGGCATAGCGGCGCTTGCTCGCGCGCAGCTCGTCGAAGGACGGCAGAACGATCGCGCCGTCCGTGTCCGGCGTGACGGTGCGGTAGGCCGTGCCCGCGAGGAAGGTCAGATCATGTACGCTCAGGCCGCTGTTCAGGGCGTCGGCGGTTTCGACGATGCTCTTTTCTCCCATGCCGTACAGCAGCAGATCCGCCTGCGCGTCAAGCAGGATCGACCGCTTGAGCTTATCGGACCAGTAGTCGTAATGTGCCAGCCGGCGAAGGCTTGCCTCGATGCCGCCGATAATGATGGCGTCGTGCGGATGCGTCTGACGGATCAGGTTGCAGTAAACCACCGTGGCATAGTCCGGGCGCTTCCCCGTAACGCCGCCGGGCGTATAGGCATCGGTCTTGCGGCGGTGCTTGCCGACGGAATAGTGGTTCACCATGGAGTCCATGTTGCCGCCGCTGACCAGCCAGCCCAGGCGCGGCGTACCGAATACATTGACGGATTCCGGGTTTTTCCAGTCCGGCTGCGAAAGGATGACGACGCGATAGCCCGCATGCTCCAGAACGCGGCTGATGATCGCATGTCCGAAGGACGGGTGATCCACATAGGCGTCCCCGATCACATAGACAAAGTCCGGCTGCTGCCAGCCCAGCCGCTCCATTTCGCGGCGATCGATCGGCAGGAACATCACTTGTCCCCCGTCGAGCCGAAGCCGCCCTCGCCGCGCACGGTGTCGGAAAGCGTCTCGGCCTCGACAAATTTCGCCGTCAGGTACGGCGTGAGGATCATCTGGGCGATGCGCTCGCCGTTTTCGACGGTCTGCGGCACGCTCCCGTGGTTATGCAGCGGTACGAAAAATTCGCCGCGATAGTCCGAATCGATCACACCGACCTTGTTGGCCGGCGCAAGATCACGCTTTGTCGCAAGGCCGCTGCGCGCGAACACCAGTCCCGCGTAGCCCTCCGGGATCTCCATGGCGATGCCGATGGAGATCATGCGCGTCTCCCCCGGCTGAAGCGTAACGGGCGCGTCCAGGCAGGCGCACAGATCGGCTCCCGCAGAAAACGCGGTGCCGTATTTCGGCAGCTTGGCCTTCGGGTCGAGTTTCTTTACCTTTACCTCACGCATGACAGCCTCCCCGGGTGTAGCCGTCGTCCCAGAGTACGACGCTCCCCGTCTGTAAAGTTTTTTTCATATCGATCAAGCGCTGATTGGACGAGCCGCGAAAGCGCAGCGCCAGATCCTTTTTCTCCGCGACGAACGGCCCGTCGACCAGCACGTCCAGCAGCTCCAGCATTCGGCGCACACGCTCTCCGTCTCCCACGCGCCCGGCCAGCAGCTCCTCGTCCAGCAGATAGCCGGTAAAGGCCCAGATGCTCTTGTCCGGGTAGCGCTCACGCACCCTTTGCAGCAGGCGCAGGACGCCCTCCTGATTTTTCGGTTCGAACGGCTCGCCGCCCAGCACGGTCAATCCGGCGATCTGCGGCGGTGCAAGCGTGGCAAGCAGGTCCTCCGTGACCTCGTCCGTCAGCGGCTGTCCGTAATCGAAATCCCATGTCTGCGGCTGGAAGCAGTCCCTGCACCGCCGTGTGCAGCCGGAGACGAAGATCACCGTCCGCACCCCCGGCCCGTTTGCAATGTCATAGGTTTTAATGGCAGCGTAATTCATCGTTCTTCTGCCTTTCTGTCATTTTTCAGCGCCCGCTCGATAAACGCGCGGGCCGTGCGCTGATATTTTTCCCGATCGATCAGATAGCTCTGGCCGTGTCCGGCATTCGGAACGGTCAGCAGCGTCTTGTCCGTCGAGGCGCAGGCCTCGAACACTCTGCGCGACATTTCGCACGGGACAAAGGCGTCGGCCTCCCCGTGCACCAGCAGGACCGGCAGCTTTGTCCGCTTCATCGCGTCGAGCGTGGAATACTCTTTAAGGGAAAAGCCCGCGAATAACGTCGTCTGCAGGTCGATCAGCGGCAGCAGCAGCTTGGCGGGCAGATGGTTGTCGCGGATGACCTTGCCGATAATGTCGTAGGGCGAGGTAAAGCCGCAGTCGGCGATCACGCCGCGCACGTTCTTCGGAAACGGCTCCCCGCAGGACATCAGCACCGTCGCCGCACCCATGGAAAGCCCCGCAAGCAGCAGCGGTGTTTCTCCGAAGCGCTCGTTGTGCCATGCGACCCATGTGTGCACGTCGCGGCGCTCCCGGATACCGTAGGTCGTGAAGCGTCCGCCGGAGCGCCCGTGCGCCCGTTGGTCAACAAGCAGCAGATTCAGCCCGAGCGACGCGTAAAATTCTAACGCACAGCTGAAATCGATATCCCCGATGCTGCGCCAGCCGTGGAACAGCAGCGCCGTGCCGCGGGCGTTCTCATGCGGGACATAGCGTCCGAACAGGCGTACGCCGTCGTAGGCGGTCACATAAACCTCCTCCTGCGGCTGCTCCGCCAGCCATTTTCTGCCCGCGTTCAGCTCCTTCTCGTACCTGCGCAGGGAGGAATGCTGGATCGCATGGTCGACATTGCGCACCAGCCACTGCGCATGGAGGCTGGCAGCGCACATCATGGCAAACGAGATCAGAAACAGCAGCAGAAGCACGCCGCCGAGGCAGATCAGCGCGATCCAAAAGGCGTTCATGCGGCACGCTCCTTCGCAGAGAGCATTTTCAGTCTGCGGAAGCACATCGGCCAGACGACCGCCGCAAAGAGCACCACTGCGAAGTAGCGCACGGCGTTCAGGTACAGTCCGTTCAGGCCGACTGCGCGGAAGCCGAGCTTCAGGCACTCCTTGATGCCGAGAAGCAGCGCCAAGCCGCCCGCGACCTTGATAATCTGCACCCACCAGACCGCTTTTTCGTCAAAGCGTACATACTTACGCTCCAGCGGATAGGCAAGGCAGAAGCCCAGCAGCGCGCCGAGCAGCGAAAAGCCGTTTTTTCTTCCCTCATACAGATTGTCGAGGTCCATATCGGCGGGGAATTTGGCAAGGTTGGCGTAACAAACGTACGCCACGGCGACGGCGACCATGACGCCCAGAAGCAGATACATCCGCTTCGGCGACTCGGCCGCTCCTCTCACCAGCGGGTAGAACAGGAAAACCAGCACCGTCGCGATCAGCAGCGAAACGCCGACGTCCAGCGGCGTATGCACGCCCAGATACATCCGCGAAAAGGCGCACAGCAGTGCAATTACGATACAGGTGGCGCGCAGCGCCGTGTTTTTATGCCATCGCGCGATGCCGCCGAGCGTACCGACCACATTTTGCGTATGGCCGGAGGGAAACGAGTAGCCGGTGGCGCTCCCGCGCGCGCTTTCCACGATCGTGAAATCGGGGTCCTTGACCCATGGGCGCGGGATGCGGTAAAACAGCTTCAGGAACTGGTTCAGGATCGTTCCGAAGAAGCCGACAAACAGCAGGTAATAGCCCTCGCGCTTGTCCACGCACCAGAAAACGGTCAGCGCCAGCACCATAAACAGCATTTCTTCCCCGAAGTAGGTAAAAAACTGCATCACCACGTCTAAAAACGGCGTGCGGATGCTCTCCAGCCAGTATAGCAGCGACAAGCAGATTCCTCCTCTCAAGCGCGCTTCTGCGGCCGTCTCGATCGTATTCCGCGCCGCGCTTTCTATTTTTAGTATAGCACAATTTCAAGCGGATGAAAAGCACGCGGTGCAATTTGCCTTGTTATATTAAGCAGAAGCGGCGGCCCGGCAATCGGCCGAGCCGCCGCAGAAAAAAACGTTTTACTCAGAGAAGGCTGCGCAGCTCGGAGAGCGCATGGACCTCATAATCGGGCACGATATCCGGGCGCCGCGGTTTATGCGACGGGTTAAACCAGCAGGTGCGCAGCCCCGCGTTGATCCCGCCCAGAATGTCGCTTGTCAGGCTGTCGCCGATCATCAGCGCCGTTTTCGGATCAAAATCGGGGATATGCGCGAAGCAGTAGTCGAAATAAGCGCGCTCCGGCTTGTGATGTCCCGTCGTTTCGGAAATAAAGATTGCCTTGAAATAATGGCCGATCCCCGCGCTTTTCAGGCGGGAATCCTGCGTGGCCGCCACGCCGTTGGAGGCAAGGTACAGGTCGTATTTCGGCGCAAGATAATCCAGCAGCTCTACCGCGCCGTCAATGAAATAGTGTCCGATCCCCAGATAGCCGCGGTAGCGGTCCTCGGTCGAAGCGGCGTCGAGGTCAACGCCCAGCTCCGCAAACAGCAGCTCGAAGCGCCGCACCAGAACGCGGTCGCGCGTGATCTCGCCGCGCTCGAACGCCTCCCACTGGCTCAGGTTGATCGCGCTGTAACGGGCAAGCAGCTCCTCCGTCGGCTCCAGCCCGATCTCGCGGAAGGTCCGCGCAACGGCAACATGCTCCGCCGCGCCGAAGTCCAGCAGCGTATCGTCGAGGTCAAGAAAAATCGTTCGGAACATTATTCGTCTCCTATTTTGCAAGCGCTTGGTTCAGCGCGTTGGACAGACGGGCAAACGCTTCGATATTCAGCGTCTCCCCGCGCACGGTCGGTGCGATCGCGCAGGCGGTCAAAAGCTCCGCCAGCTCGGCCTTGCTCAGCTCGCCGAAGCCTGCGGACAGCGCGTTGAGCAGCGTTTTACGCCGCATGGCAAAGGCCGCGCGCACGGTGCGGAAAAACACCCGCTCGCTGTCGATCTGCGCGGGCGGCTCGGTCCGCGTGTCCAGCCGCAGCACCGTGCTCATGACCTTCGGCTGCGGGATAAAGCACGACGGCGGCACGTCAAACAGTCTTATCGGCACGGCATAATAGCCGCAGAACACCGTAAACGCCGAATAATCCGCGCTGCCCGCCGGAGCGCAGATCCGCTGTGCGACCTCCTTCTGGATCATGACGGTCACGGAAGAAAAGCATCGGCTCTCGAGCAGCTTGGTCAGCACGGGAGAAGTAATATAATAAGGCAGATTGGCACAGGCCGCCGGGCGCAGTCCGCCCAGCTTTTCCACAACCAAGGCAGGAAGATCGGCCTTGAGCGCGTCGGTAAACAGTATCTCAAGATTTTTGAAGCAGCCGACCGTCTCGTCGAGCACGGGACGCAGCGCGGTATCGACCTCCAGCGCGACGACCCTTCCGGCACGGCGGCAAAGCTCCTGCGTCAGCGGGCCGAAGCCCGGACCGATCTCCACCACGCCGCTCTGCGCGTCGATCCCGCTTTCCGCGACGATGCGTTCCGGTACCCACCGCTGCGTCAGGAAGTTCTGTCCCTTGGACTTGGAAAAATGAAATCCGTATTCGGCAAGCAGCCTGCGGATTTCCTGTATGCTGCAAACATCGATCATAAAAAACAGCCCCTTTTCCGCCATTGTAGCAGAAAAGGGGTGTTATTGCAACCGGTTTCGGACGAAAGTCCGTCAGTCCAGAATATAGACGGTGCAGTCGCGCACGCCGAAATCCCAGCATTCGTCAAAGGTATCGAAATACAGGTCGATCCGATTTCCCTTGATACCGCCGCCGATATCCTCCGCAACGCAGTAGCCGTAGACATACTGTCCGTCGTTCGAGACGACATACATTTTAGTCCCCAGCGGGATCACGTTCGGGTCAACGGCAATGGCGCCGACGCGGGCGACCGTGCCGCTGTAGGTATAGCCGGTGTAGCCCTCGCAGGAATAGGCCGTCGCGGAAACGGTCAGCGCTCTCGTATAGCTGTAGACGGCGCCGCTTGCGGTCGTGATGGTATTGCCGCCGACGCTGCCGCCGTTTGACGCGGGCTGCTTGTTGTCGGACGCTTCCGTCTGCCCGCTCGTCTCGGCGCGCACCGACGCAGACTGCTTCGGCTCGTCGGGCTGGTCCTTGATGCTGCGGTCGATCCCGCAGATCACAAGGCGCGTCTCGGCCTGCACGGTAACGGTGCGGTCAACGACCTCGCGAGAGACCTCCTCCCCGTTTTCATAGACGGTCTGCATTTTATAGTGCACAACGCCGTCCGTTCCTTCAATCAGGACAAGCTCCTCGTCCGGGTCGAGCGTAGGATCCTCATAGTAGTTGACGTCGCAGGGGATGATCTCGTCATATTCCTCCGTTCTTACTTCTCTGTGCACGATCTCAACGACCATTCCGTCATACGTCTCGTCGCTTCCCTCGCAGGAGAGGGTGTCGCCGCTGCCGAGCAGAATGCCTGCGCGTTCGAGCAGCTCGGCGACCGTTTCGCCGTAAGTGCCGATAACGCTCGGTTTGCCCTGATTGTTGACGGTGACCATCTGCATCCGCTGGATGTCGATCAGGTTGACTCCGTCGTTATAGGTCGTGGTGTAGGTATCCTCTTCGCTCAGTTCAATGCCCACTTCATCAAGGACCACATCGGGGTCCGAGCTGTAGGACTTATGAACGGTCACATTATCGCCGTCGGTAATAATGTAATTGTTCTGTGCGAAAACGGTCAGCGACATCAGGCCCAGCAGGACCGTGCTCATCACGACAATGGCGATCAAGCGGCGCGGTATTCTTCCGCATCTTTTTTGTGTTTTCGCTCTGCGCATCAGAGTATCCTCCTTTCCATAGTGTTCGGTTTCAACGGATGAAACTATTGTTACTATATTGTAACAGCATGATAATTATAACATTTTTTCTGAATTTGTCAAGCTTTTTTGTGTTTTTCCGGATAATAGCAAACTTTTACATCAATTATGTAAACGCATTGAAATGACTATATGGTCTGTTTTCACGGTTTTTTTGGCACTACATCTTGTGAGATAGTTACAAAACGGTTAACATAATCCGAATTAAAAGAAACCATTTGACAACCGCGCGAAAAAGTGCTATATTGAACCCGAAAAGAGGCAATGACGGAGACAGATCCCGTCGTTTGTTCGGTCAGAGAGGGAGCGGACGGTGAAAGCTCCTGCGAACGGGCGGCGATCCACCACTCCCGAGCCGCTCTGCGGACTCGCGCTTTGCGATAAACAGAGACGGGTGCGCCCGTTATCGCGTCAACGAGCGGCAGCAGTCGGTTTCGGCGCTGCAAGCAGGGTGGAACCGTGGGATTTTTCTCACCCCTGAATTTTTCAGGGGTGATTTTTTGTTGCCCCTAGACAGAGGAGGAAAACATCATGTCCGAAGAAAATCTGTACACCTTTGAAAACGAAGCCTACCGCAAGACCTATTGGCACACCTGCTCCCATGTGATGGCGCAGGCCGTCAAGCGTCTTTACCCGCAGGTCAAGCTCGCCATCGGCCCGTCCATCGACAACGGCTGGTACTACGACTTCGACTCCGACTTCTCCTTTACGCAGGAGCATCTGGACGCCATCGAGGCCGAGATGAAGAAGATCTGCAAGGAAAAGCTGCCCCTCGTCCGTTCGGAGAAGCCCCGTGCCGAGGCGATCGCCTATATGGAGGAAAAGGACGAGCCGTATAAGGTCGAGCTGATCAACGATCTGCCCGAGGACGCGGTCATTTCGTTCTACACACAGGGCGAATTTACCGATCTGTGCGCCGGTCCGCATCTGGACTCCACCGGCCGCATCAAGGCCAACGCCTTCAAGCTGACGCAGTGCTGCGGCGCTTACTGGCGCGGCGACTCCAAGCGCAAGATGCTGCAAAGAATTTACGGCGTCGCCTTCCAGAAAAAGGACGAGCTGGACGAATATCTGCAAGCGCAGGAGGAAGCCCGCAAGCGCGACCACAACAAGCTCGGCCGCGAGCTGGAATTCTTCACCACCGTCGACGTCATCGGTCAGGGCCTGCCGATCCTGCTGCCGAAGGGCGCAAGAGTCATCCAGCTCCTGCAGCGCTGGGTCGAGGACACCGAGCAGAAGAAGGGCTATCTGCTGACCAAGACCCCGCTCATGGCCAAGCGCGAGCTGTATAAAATCTCCGGCCACTGGGACCACTATCTGGACGGCATGTTCGTCCTCGGCGACCCGCACGACGAAACGAAGGAATGCTTCGCTCTGCGCCCGATGACCTGCCCGTTCCAGTATCAGGTCTATCTGAACCGTCAGCGCTCCTACCGCGATCTGCCGATGCGGCTGGGCGAAACGTCCACGCTGTTCCGCAACGAGGACTCCGGCGAAATGCACGGCCTCATCCGCGTCCGTCAGTTCACGATCTCCGAAGGCCACCTTGTCCTCCGTCCCGATCAGCTCGAGGAGGAGTTCAAGGGCTGTCTGGAGCTGGCAAAATATATGCTCGGCACGGTCGGTATGCTCGACAAATGCACCTTCCGCTTCTCGCAGTGGGACCCGGCCAACCCCAACAACAAGTATGAGGGCACGGCTGAGCAGTGGAACCACGCGCAGAGCGTCATGGAGCGCATCCTGAACGACCTCGACGTCAACTACTCCATCGGCATCGACGAGGCTGCTTTCTACGGTCCGAAGCTGGACATTCAGTATAAGAACGTCTACGGCAAGGAGGACACTCTCGTTACCATTCAGATCGATATGCTGCTGGCCGAGCGCTTCGGCATGTACTATATCGACGAAAACGGTGAAAAGGCGCTGCCGTATATCATCCACCGCACCAGCCTCGGCTGCTACGAGCGGACGCTGGCCTACCTGATCGAGGAATACGCCGGCGCGCTGCCGCTGTGGATGATGCCGACGCAGGTCCGCATTCTGCCCATCACCGACCGTGCACACGACTATTCCAAGCAGCTCGAGCAGCGCCTGAACGATCTCGGCATCCGCACGGAAAGCGACCTTCGCAGCGAAAAGCTCGGCTATAAGATCCGCGAAGCCCAGCTTCAGAAGATCCCGTATATGCTCGTCATCGGCGACCGCGACATGGAAAACGGCACGGTTTCCGTCCGCACCCGCGGCGGCGTCGACCTCGGCGCTATGTCCCCCGACGATTTCGAGGCCCGCTGCCTCAAGGAGATCGCCTCCAAGGACCGCAGCTTCTGAGCGTTTCACCGCCGGAACTTCCGTTCAGCACGTAGGGCGGGCTGCCCTCAGCCCGCCACGCTCGATTTGGTTCGTAGGGACCGATGCCCTCAGCGCAGCCGATGCGGTCATCGGCCCGCGCCGTGTAGGGGCCGGTGCCGTGTAGGGGCCGGCGTCCTCGACAGCCCGCTGCTACCCTGTTTCCTCACGGTATTTCCGGATATTGCCAACGGGATAGCCCGAATATAGCAAAAACCGCAGGTCGAATCCACGCGACTTGCGGTTTTTGCTGTTCATTTTTTCAATTGTGTGTTATAATGAGTGAAAGACTCACGAAAGGAGCCAATTCATGGAGAATTATGTAAACTACGCAGTCGAGAAAACCACCGCGCTGCTGGCAATCGACAGCCCGACCGGCTACACCCGCGCGGCGGAAGAATTTGTACAAAAAGAGTTTGAAGCGCTGGGCTTTCCCGCCGTGCGCACGAACAAGGGCGGTATTCTGATCGATCTGGGCGGCAAAAACGCCGACGACGCGCTGCTTTTGGAGGCGCACGCCGATACGCTCGGCGGCATGGTCGCGGAGATCAAGGGCAGCGGCCGTCTGCGCATTGTCAACGTCGGCGGGATGAACGCCAACAACGCCGAAGCGGAGAACTGCCGCGTCGTGACGAAGTTCAACGGCACCTACGAGGGCACCTTCCAGCTCTGCGACGCTTCTCTGCACGTCAACGACAACTATAACGACACCGCGCGCAAGTGGAAAACCATGGAGGTCGTACTCGACGAGCTCGTCTCCGATGCCGAGGACGTCAAAAAGCTCGGCATTTCCGTCGGCGACTTTGTCTGCTTCGAGCCGCGCACCCGCGTCACAAGCTCCGGCTATATCAAGAGCCGCTTCCTCGACGACAAGCTGTCCGTCGGCATCCTGCTGGGCTTTGCCAAGTATCTGGCAGATCACAAGCTGGTCCCCGAGCGCCGCGTTTATGTTCACGTTACGGTCTATGAGGAGGTCGGCCACGGCGGCGCTGCCTCCGTCCCCGCAGGCGTGACCGAGGCGATCTCCGTGGATATGGGCTGCGTGGGCGAAGGCCTGCAATGCACCGAGCGGCAGGTCTCCATCTGCGCGAAGGACTCCGGCGGCCCGTACTCCTACGAGGTCGTGCAGAAGCTCATTGCCGCCGCCAAGCGCGAAAACGCCGACTACGCCGTCGACATCTACCCGCACTACGGCTCGGATGTCGAGGCGACGCTCAGTGCGGGCGCGGACATCCGCCACGGGCTGATCGGCGCGGGCGTTTACGCGTCGCACGGCTACGAGCGCAGCCATAAGGACGGCGTTCTCAACACGCTCCGCGTCCTGAAGGGCTACCTTCTCCTATGAGACGGCGCTACTGGCTTTCCGCGCTGCTGGTCCTTGTACCGGGCATTGTGACGCTGCTGGTCAGCTCGTATTACGGCTTTGTCGCGCGTCTGGTTTGTATATTCGGCGCAGGTATCCTGTTTTTCGGCCTGCTGGACATGTTGACAAAGCGCTTTCCGAAGGGTGCGCGGCGCGTCCGGAACGTTTTGCGCGTTCTGCTGGCTGTGCTTCTCCTCGTCGTTGTCGGCACCGGGATATGGGTCGGCGTTTGCAGCAGAGGTGACGCGGACGAATCGGTCGATCATGTGATCGTCCTCGGCGCGGGTGTCAACGGCACCGTGCCGAGTCAAGCGCTGCGTGAGCGTCTTACTGCAACAAAAGCCTATTTGGACGCGCATCCGCAGGCGATCGCCGTGCTGTCCGGCGGGCAGGGCGATCACGAGAACATCACCGAAGCGGAATGCATGTTTCGCTGGCTGACCGAAGCGGGAATTGACGAAAGCCGTCTGCGCAAAGAGGAACACGCCGCCACCACGCAGGAGAATCTTCGCAACTCTCTGGCGCTGCTGGAGGAAGAATTTGGCGCACATCCGGAGCGTGTCGGCGTCGTTTCCAGCGAATACCATCTTTGCCGCGCGGAGCTGCTTGCAAAGCAGGAGGGCGTGACCGCACTCGGCATCCCCGCGCATACCCGCAACCGCGTCTATTTTCTTCAGATGCTTTTGCGCGAGGTCTGCGGCGTCTGGTATACGCTGCTCTTCTGAGGCTAACTAAAAAATAGTGAAGGGGTACTGTCCTACGGACAGTACCCCTTCTTATTTTTTTGAACTATTTCTTGCCGAGGTGAAGGGCGCGGAACGCGTTCAGGATCGCGATGACCGCAACGCCGACATCGGCAAAAATCGCGAGCCACATCGGCGCATAGCCCAGCGCCCCGAGGACCAAGCAAATCCCCTTGACCGCCAATGCAAAGACGATGTTCTCCTTGGCGATCACGCAGGTACGCTTCGCCAGCCACACCAACGCCGGAAGCTTCGTAATATCGTCGTTCAGCAGGACCGCGTCAGCCGCCTCGACAGCCGCGTCCGAACCGACGCCGCCCATTGCAATACCGGCATTGGCCGATGTCAGAACAGGCGCATCATTGACGCCGTCGCCGACAAACACAACGGTTCTTCCGTCCGCACGGCTGCCGAGAAGCTTCTCGACCTCCGCGACCTTATCCTGCGGAAGCAGGCGCGCACGAAATTCGTCGATCCCGCATTCCTTGGCACACCGCTCGGCAGTGCGCTCGTTGTCGCCCGTCAGCATGATCGTCTTACCGACGCCGCAGGCATGAAGCTCCCGCATAGTCTGCTCCGCGCCGTCGCGAAGCGTGTCGCCCAGAACGATCGCTCCCAGATATTCGCCGTCCAGCGCAACATAGACCGCCGTTCCGTCGACCTGCGGAACATCCAAGCCGCATTGGTCCATCAGGCGCAGATTGCCGACGCTGACGGTATGTCCGTCAATATGCGCGGTGATACCGTAGCCGGGCAGCTCCTGCACGTCCTCGGCCTTCCCCTTGGGTGCAGGGCAGGCGGCACGGATCGCTTCGGCCAGCGGATGATTGGAATACTGCTCCGTGAGCGCCGCAAGCTGCAAAAGCGCGGTCTCCGTACCCTTAACGCACTGTACGGACTGTACGCTAAACGCGCCCTTGGTCAGGGTTCCGGTCTTATCGAACACAAAGGTATCGGCCTTGGCAAGCTGCTCCAATGCGCCGCCGCCCTTGACCACGACGCCCAGCTTGGCCGCCGCGCCCATTCCTGAGAAGAAGCTGAGCGGCACGGAGATGACCAACGCGCACGGGCAGGAAATAACAAGGAAGCTCAATGCGCGGGTCAGCCATTCGGTAAACGGCTGATGGAAGAAGATCGGCGGGATCGCCGCCAGAAGCACCGCCGCGCCGATCACGCTCGGCGTGTAATAGCGGGCGAATTTGGTAATCATGCGCTCGGAAGCGGCCTTTTTCTCCGCCGCCGACTCGACCAGCGTTAATATCCGCGCAACGGTCGAATGCTCGTAGGCGCTCTCGGCGCGGATCTTCAGCACGCCACTGAGGTTGACGCTTCCGGAAACGACCTGCGAACCGGCCGCGACCTCAAGAGGCATCGACTCTCCCGTAACGGCGGCCGTATCGAGAGAGCCCTCGCCCTCGACGATCACGCCGTCCACCGCGATACGCTCGCCGGGCCGCACCAGCAGGACATCGCCCGCCGAGACCTCCTCGGGGTCGGTGCGGACCTCCTTGCCGTCGCGCAGGACAACGGCATAATCCGGGCGAAGGTCCATCAGGCCCGCAATGGATTTGCGCGAACGCTCCACGGCGATCTGCTCAAACAGCTCGCCGACCTGGAAGAAAATCATAACGGCGGCCGCTTCCTTCCAGTCCTGCATGGCAAGCGCACACACCGTCGCAAAGGCCATCAGGAACTGCTCGTCAAAGACCTGCCCGCGCAGGATATTCCGCACGGCGGACCAGAGCACGTCATAGCCGGCGATCAGCCACGCCGCAAGCATCAGCCCGGCCTGCCACCAGCCCTTTAGAAAGAGGCCGACGACAAGCAGAGCCAGCGCACAGGCGATCCGCGCGACGCTGATTTTCTGTTTGCGTGTCATGCCAATACCTCGCAGTCAGGCTCGACCTTCGCAATGCAGGCCTTGACCTTTTTCAGTCCCTCTGCCTCGTCCTGTCCTTCGACATAGGTGACCGTCATTCTCTGAGTCAGGAAGCTGACCGTGGCGCTTTCGACCTCCGGGAGCTTGTTGATTGCGCGTTCCATCTTTGCGGCGCAGTTTGCGCAGTCGAGGTTCTTCAGTTTGTAGCTCTTTTTCATGGTGATTATTCCTCCTCAATATGTTCTTTCGCCATCCCGATGATGGTTTTTACATGGTCGTCGTCTAACGCGTAATAGGCCATCCGCCCTTCGCGGCGGCAGCGTACCAGCTTGGCCTGCCGCAGCAGGCGGAGCTGATGCGACACGGCGGAAATGCTCATGCCGAGCCGTTCACACAGGTCGCTCACGTTTGTTTCGCACTCAAACATGGCATACAGAATGCGGATGCGTGTGGAATCGCCGAACACCTTGAACAGCTCCGCCATATCGAACAGCTCTTCCTCCTCCAGCTCGGCAAGCGGCCTCTCACCGAGTGCTGCCTTTGTCCCTTTGTGATGCTCCATGCTTTTGACTCCTTTCGCATGATTTTCTTTTGCACCGAAGCCGTCGGTGCAGCCGATCATTCTTGGGTTTGATTCTGCTTTTGATTCGCTTATGTTTGAATAATTGAACACTTGCTCAACTGTGGTTTCATAATACCATGCAACTTCGCTGCTGTCAATAGGTTTTCTGAAAAATTTTTAAAATTTTGTCGATCCATGAAATTTCCTGTTTCCCGGCGCTTGAAAAGCTGCCGAGGATTTTTCCCGGCTGTGCTGTCAAGGACTTTTCTCGACTGTGTTGTCGGCGATTTTTCTCCGGCAGTACAGAATAATTTCACCACACCGTAGTTTTGTTAAGAACTCTAATGCGAATACCCGACGAAATCAACGGTTTTCATCGGATATTCGTATGAGATTCTTGCAAAACATATTAATACTGATTCTTGATTAAAATATTTCATAGTTTTAATCAAGAATCCCGTGTGCTACGCACTCTCGCAGCGTGCGAATGCACGCTGCGCCGTCTCATGCAGAATCTGACGCGTCTTCGCCGCTATAAAAAGCTTTTCAAGCTTTTTAACAGATTCTAGTATAAAAGGCCCTGCGATTTTTCCAAAATCACAGGGCCACAACATGTCGAGAAAGCGTTTTCGACACGCAAAAGCGGGCTGCCTTTCGGCAGCCCGCTTGTTCGGTTTATTTTCGATTGGCAGGAATCAGTTCTGCTGCTCGGCAAAACGCATCACGATCGTTGCAAATTCCGCACGCGTTGCATTCGCCTTCGGAGCGATCTTGCCGCCCATACCGTTGATGATGCCGATATCGACAGTCCAGATCACAGAATCCTTCGCCCAGCTTGCGACGGAAGCGCCGTCGGCAAAGCCGTTGAGGTTGCCCTTCGGCGCGACATCCACGCCGGCAACATTCTTCGCATAGCGAACCAGCATGACTGCCATTTCCTCACGGGAGATGTTCGCGGTGGGCTTGAAGGTGCCGTCGCCGTAGCCGTTGACGATTCCGTTCTCCGCTGCCCACGCGACAGCTTCGCTGTACCACTGGCCGTCCGCGACATCCTTGAAGGTGCTCTTGGACTCGGGCTTCGGCGTACCGGCAAGGCGGTGCAGGACCGTCGCGACCATGGCGCGGTTCAGCGTGCTGTTCGGCTCGAAGGTGTTCGAGGAGGTGCCGTTGAGCAGGCCGTTCTTCGCGGTGAACTCAACTGCGCCCGCATACCACGCGTCGCTGCTGACATCGTCGAAGACATCCAGCACATTGGCGGTGCTGTTGACGATCTTGATCTCGGAACGGTCACGGACGCGCAGACGGGCAAAGATCGCGCTCGTTGCGCTGGTCTCGTCAACGTCACGGGAGCCGATGCCGACGCCGGTAACGGTCATGCCGATCTGGAGGTTATCCAGTCCGTGATAATCCTTCATGATGTAGCCGTTGATGAAGAGGCAAGCCTCGCCCGTGGTGTCGCGGACATAGATCTTGTCGATCACGCCGGCAGTCTTATGGATGGAGGTGACAATGCCGCCGACCTTCATCAGGTTGCCGATCGATGCATCGGTCATCGCTTCCTTACAGGGAACGACCTTGGGCTTGACGACGTAAGTCTCGTCGGAGACAACGCGGATGGTGCCCTTGTAGTCGGTGCCGAGGTTCAGCTCGACTTCGCCGCAGTAGTAGGTCACACCGCCGTGGCAGCGGACGTTCATACCGACGGCATAGTTGCCGGAGACCGGGAAGACGTTGATGCCGTTGCCCTTCTTATCCTGCACATAGATGCAGTCGAAGAAAGCGGTATCCTGATCGTAAGCGGAAGCGTTCGAGGTAACGTAGCCCTCGATGGTGTACTGCTCGCCGGAACGGGATTCCGGAACAGCCTTGACCTTGCTGATCTCGGAAATCGTGTCGTTTGCGTCCGAGCCGGTCAGATCGCGGAGGATGTTCTTCAGGAAGTACTTGTTGACATAGTCAACATCGGACTTGATGTCGAAGTTCGAGAAGAACGTTACGCCGGAGGTGACGACCCAGCCGCCGCCGGGCAGGTCTTCGTAGGTGACGATGTTGACATCGCCCTTCTTCACGCTGACGACCTCGGAGTTACCCTCGTCGTAGTTGGGGACGAAGGAACCGCCGGTGAAGTAGCCGTCGTAATGAGAGCCCCAAGTGGAGTCGTAGCCCTTGACAAGGACCTCGACCTTATCCGCATCGGTAACTTCGATCGGCGCGCCGTTATAAAGCTGGAAGCCGGTCTGATTATCGGTCGCGGGACGGGTGCCGAAAGCGTTGGACGCGGTGTAGGCGCCGACCATAAAGCGATGGTCAACATTGAAGTTCTCGATCGAGGAGAAGTAAATACGATAGGCTTCGTTTGCCTTGAGATCGTTGTCGACGATGATGCCGTTGACAACGCGGGAGTGCGCGCCGATCGCTTCGAGAAGCTTATTGGAGTTCTCTGCGCAGTTGTCGAAGGTGTTGTCGCGGTCGGACTTGGAGCAGATGATAACGTTGCCGCCCTCGGCCACATAACGCTTCAGTGCATCGATCTCTTCGTCCGTATAATCCTTTGCTTTCTTGGTGTTTCTGAGGTAGTTGACCGTCAGAACGATCATCTTGAAGTTCTTCAGGTTCTCATAGGTGAACTCACCGGCATTGATGTACTTGCACTTTACGCCGTTCTCTGCGCAGAAATCGATGAAGTTGGAGGCAGAGCTGGAGTAGTCGCCGGAAATGTAGTAGTTGTCATGGCCGAAGTCGACGCCGACATTCGTCAGATCCTTAGGATCCGCGACGTCCTGCTTCATGGTAGCCTGACACTTGAAGTTCTTGCCCTCGTAGGTGCCGTAGAAGATGACCTTGATCTCCTGCTCACCGGCAGCGGTGCGCTCGTAGTCGAAGTCAAACTTCATGTTCTCGCCGGCCTTCACGACGTAGCCGTCCTTGAAGGTCTTGATGGTCGTTTCGTTGCCGTTGGCATCGGTCATAGCGAAGCGGACTCTGGACAGGTTGTAGTCCTTCGTTGCGCCGTTGACGATGGTAGCGGTGATCGTCTCGGAATCGCCGACAACGCTCAGAGCGGCATTAGTCTTGACCTCGCAGGTGATCGGGGTAGCAGCGCCCACCCAGACAGGAGCGGTGACCGCGATATCGCCGTCGGCCTGCGTGACCTTCAGGTAGTAGTAAGCGTCGGTGTTATCCAGCGTGGTGTCCAGCTCATAGGTGGAGCCGGAAGCGGTAAAGCTCTTGAGCGTCAGGCCGTTTTCGCCGATGATCTCGATCTTGCCGAGCTTTTCGCCGTCGGGATCGGAGATGGAGGCGGTGATATGGACGGTCTTGACTTCCTCAACGCCGGTATCGATGACCGTACCCATGATCTGATCGTTCAGATAGTAGTAGATACGCAGGTTCTGGTCCTCGGTCGCATAGACGCGGCGCTCGGCCATTGCCTTATACAGGCCGGTCTCGGTGAAGTCGTCGGTAATGATAACGTCACGGCAGGTGTTGGAGTCGCCCCACTTACCCTTGTGGTTATCCTGGTTGTTGGTAGGAGCAACGTGCCAGCCCTTGGCAAGGCACTTGTCATACTCGGAGTAGCTCGGCCAGTAGGAGCTGCCGCCGACGGCGCCTTCGCCGTTGCCGACTTCGATAAGGTTGAGGACAACATCGCGGGTGGGCGTATAGCCGGCATAATCATCGAAGGTACCGAAGGTTGTGCCGGGGTGGTTGAACTGAGAAACAACAGGAGCATCCTCGATCCACTTGGTCTTCACGCCGTCTGCAACCGGGTTGCCGTCGACATCAAGGCCGTTGTTGGCGTTGACCATCAGGTCGTTATACAGATGCATGCCCGCATAGGAATTGCTCTTCTCGTTCAGCGAAGCATTGTTACGGGAAACCGTGCCGTAGGTGTTGAAGGTGTTGGTGTGGCCGGGGCCGCCGGACCAAGTCATTTCGTAGCCGTAAGCGGCAACGAAATCCGTGCTCTTCGCATCGTACTCGGCCGCAGTTGCCTTCGCCTCTTCCCACTTGGTCAGGCTGTTGCCCTTGGAGAGGGAAGTAAGATCGTAGTAGCTGCTCGTAGTCGCGGTGGAAGTCGTATCAAAATAGTTGGAGTGGTCGGTGACGATGAGGAAGTCCACATCGTTCGCCTTCATTGCATGCTCGTAAGCATCCGCAAGCGTACCGGCGCCGTCGGAATACTGCGCGGTATGGGAGTGGATCTGGCCGAAGTAGAGGCTCATGCCCGCTTCGCCGACAAAGAAGGACCATGTCATTTCCGCCTTCTTGCCGTCGGCACGGGTGATCTTCAGCTCGACGACATGACGGCCGTCGGCCATGTTCTCGGCGGCTTTGTAGGAGATCTTCTCCGCCGTTACGGTGGTCTGCACGGCAACGCCGTCAATGGTCATCACGACGGTGGGGTTGCTGCCGCAGTTTGCGATCTGTGCACCGATCTCGGGGCGCTTCTCGGAGAGCGTCGCGGCATTGGGCAGCGGAGAAACGGAAACGATCAGCGGCTCATCCTTGATCTGGATCGTCTCGGTCGCGCTGTACTCCATGTCGTACTCGTTCTTCGCGGAAACGGTGATGGTCAAATTGCTCTTACCCGCAAGCTCCGCCATCGGGATGGTCGCGGTGTAGCTGTAGGTGTCGACCTGCGCGGGCGTCAGCGCCTTCTCCGCGCCGCCGTCGAAGCTGTAAACAGCCTTCAGCTCCTTGACAGCCGTCAGCTCGTCAAGAACGAAGGAGAAGTCGTAGTCGACGCCGACAAAGGCATCGTTCGCGGTGATGTTGACCTTCGGGTTGAGAACATAGCCCAGACCGAAGGTGTCTTCGACCTTGTAGAAGTTCATGGCGAACAGGTGCATGGAGCCGTTGTACGTCCAGCCGCTGAAGGAATTGCTGAAGAACTCGATGCAGACGGAGTTCTTCTTATACTTCGCAGCCTTGTTGTACATGACGTAGCCGCCGGTCACTTCTTCGAGTCTCCACTGGGTATAGTCGGACTCGACGGTGTCGAAGTAGAGGCACTCGGCGTTGGTGCCGTCTTCCGCGTTCTCGGAGGTACGCAGGAAAGTGCCCTTGTTTTCAAAGGTGTAGTACTCGCCGCTCTTGTGAACGGTGAAGATCAGGCCGCCGTTGCCGACGTTGAGGTTGCCGGCGTCATCGAGCGTGGAAGTGATCGGCTCGAGAGACGGGGCGGTCGCGTCGTCGGACTGGGGACCCATGACAGCTGCGCCGTATTCATTATAAATAACGACCTTGTCGCCGTCGTTGGGAAGCGGCTGCGCAACGGGCTTCGTGCCGACATAGCCGTCGCCGTCGGGGTCGGCGGCCGTCTCGTCGATCGCGTAGAAGCTCATGGTGTAGATCGAAGCGCTGGTCTCCTGATAGCCGTAGGGGCTGAACGCGGAGTTGTAGACCTCAAGGCAGGCCGGGTTGGTCTGATAGAAGAAGTCGGTGTTGGCAATGCGATAGCCGTCGCCGAGCTTCTCGATCTTCCACTTGGAGCCTTTGGCCGGGGAAGCGGTGAAGCTTGCCGCGCTGGTGCTGCTGGCGGTGTAGTACTTGCCGCCGCAGGTCAGGTAGTAGGAGCCGCCGGAATTGGCGACGAGCTTATAGACGCCGGTGCCGTCTCCGACCTTGAGGTTCTTGTTTTCCTCATTGGCCACTGCGGCATAGCCGGACGTTTTGCCGCCGCTTGCCTCCGCACCGGCAACGACGCCGGCGCTGGCTGCGTAGATGACGAAAGGCTGGCCTGCATCGGGGACTCCGTCGATCGGGGTCACGTCAAACAGCTCAGACGAAGCCATCGAGAACGTAGGCAGCATTGCAAGAACCATTACCGCCACCAAAAGGGCAGAAACGACTCTCTTGAGCGTTTTACTCATGTTTGATCCTCCTCGTATTTTGCCGATACCCCCGCGAAAGCGCAGAGATACCTATAATGATATTAAAATGATACCACAAATTTTACGGAATTGCTATACCAAAAAGCGCCCCGCCTCCCCTTTTTGCAATTTTTGTTGATAATCACAAGCGGCATCTTTCATGTCCTTGAGAATAGTCCCTTTACATTTCTTCATTTGAATAAAGAAGTCTTGATTTTCAATGCTTTTCGGATTCTTGTTGAATTTGCCCTGTATGCCGTTCCCGACCGCGCTTACACGCGCTTTTTCTTGACAGAAAATCCGCGCTGCATTATAATCATAGCATCCTAATTTCCCGTTTTACGGAGGTTCGCAATGAAAGAACAATCGAAACAGCCGTCCGCTCTGCGGCGATTTTTCATGCGGTGCGCCGCAAAAAAGGAGCTGATCTACCTCATCATCGGTGCCGTAACCGTTCTGGCAAGCACGGTGCTCCTGATCTGTCGGATCGCGGCAGGCAGCGCGAATTTTTTGCAGATCGTCACCATGGCGCTGATGATCGTCGGCGGCATCTGCATGATCCTGCTCTCCCGCCGCAGCGACACCCTACGTAAAAAGCTCGCGCAGGCGGGCGGCGCATCTCCCCTTGCGGATAAGCAGCGGAAGGTTTCCGAGCGCCTGCTGCCCGCGCTGATCCTGACGCTTGCGGCCGTCGTTTTTCTCTGTGCCTATGACCGCGCGCTGACAGTGGAGGCCGCGCCGCAGTCGGCCGTGCAGACCGGCATTGCTTACGAACGGGCCGAGGTCATTTCCATCGAAGACAGCTACTATCAGGGGCAGCAGAATCTGGAGGACGTCCCGGTCGGAAAGCAGATCATCACCGTGCGCATCGTCAGCGGGAGCCACAAGGGCGAGGTGTATTCGGGCATTAAAAACGATCTCGGCATCCACTACGGCACCGTGCTGGATATCGGCGATCGCGTGATCCTCTCCTTTTCCTATACCGACGGAGAGCTGGAAAACATCGTGATGCGCGAATACGACCGCAGCGTTCCCGTCGGCATCGTCATTCTGGCGTTTCTGCTTATCACGGTGCTGGTCGGCACTATGGTGGGCGCGAAATCCCTGATCGGGCTTGGCTTTACGATTCTCTGTATCTTCACCGTTCTGATCCCGCTGCTGATCGACGGCTGGCCCACGCTCCCGACAATCCTCCTGATGTGTACTTATGTTACGATCGTGGAGTTCGTTCTGCTGGACGGCGTCAACAAAAAAACCGCCTGTGCGATCCTCGGCACGATCGCGGGCGTGCTGTTTGCCATGCTCTTTGCGAAGCTTGCAAGCTGGCTGCTGCGGCTCAACGGCTACCTGACGCTTGACGCGGAGCCTGCCATCGAGCAGATCAAGGAGCTGAAGCTGATGCAGAATCCCCTGTCCTCCATCCAGATCAAGGACCTGATGGTCGGCGGAATCATGATCGCCGCGCTGGGCGCGGTCAATGACGTCGCCATGAGCATCAGCTCCGCCATGAACGAGCTGGTGGCGGTCAATCCGAACCTGACGCGCCGTGAGCTGCTCCGCTCCGGCATGAACATCGGCCGCGATATGGTCGGCACGATGACCAACACGCTGATCCTCGCGGTCGTCGGCGGCGCGTTCATCACGATCATTTATCTGACCTCGCTGCGCCCCTCGCTCACCCAGCTCATGAGCACGACCTACTTCTCGCTGGAGGTCCTGCAGGCCATTGCCAGCTCCATCGGCGTAATTCTTGCCGTGCCGCTGACGGTCCTTATCGGTATGCTGCTCTACGGGAAGCGGCACGGAAAAGCGTCCAAAAAAGCATAATACCGACCGTTTATTTTTCAGATTTCAGAAAATACCGCAAAAAATCAAGCTCGGGAGCACAGGCAACGTGCTCCCGAGCTTCAGCCTGTCAAAGAACCCCTGCTTTCAGTAAATGGAAGCAGGGGTTCTTTGACAGACTGACGGGCCACCTCTTACGAGGCGGCCCGTTTCGGTTATTTCTGCTCGTTGTCGATCATGTCCTGCGTGATCTCGGACTCGGGCCATGCACCGACGTCATAGTCGCGGTAGATATCCAGACCGGAACCGGCCGGGATCAGCTTACCGATAATGACGTTCTCCTTCAGGCCGACAAGATGGTCGACCTTGCCCTTGATGGCGGCCTCGGTGAGGACCTTGGTCGTCTCCTGGAAGGACGCGGCGGAAAGGAAGGATTCCGTAGCAAGCGAAGCCTTGGTGATACCCATGAGCATCAGCGTGTTCGTCGCAAGATGCAGCTCCGTCTCGCCGGCATCGATACGCTTCTGCACGGCCTCGTTGGCATCGTCAAACTCATAGAGGTCGACGACCGTACCGCTGAGGAGGGTCGTATCGCCGGGATCCTCGACGCGGACCTTCCGCATCATCTGACGGATAATGACCTCGATGTGCTTATCGTTGATGTCAACGCCCTGCTGACGGTACACGGCCAGAACGCCCTGCGTCAGATAGTTCTGAACAGCCTCAACGCCCGAAATGCGGAGCACGTCGTGCGGATTCAGCGCGCCGTCGGTGATCGGTTCGCCCTTCTTGATGCGCTTGCCGTTCTCGACGCGCAGGCCGACGGAATAGGGCACCTGATAGAGCTTGACCTCGCCGTCGTCGGCGGTAATGGTGATGTCGCGCAGTGCGCTGCGGTGGCTCTCGTCGACGGCCGCGACGCCGTCGATCTCGGAAATGACCGCCATTTTCTTCGGCTTGCGGGCCTCGAACAGTTCCTCAACACGCGGAAGACCCTGCGTGATATCGTCGCCCGCGACGCCGCCGGTGTGGAAGGTACGCATGGTAAGCTGCGTGCCCGGTTCACCGATGGACTGCGCGGCGATGATGCCGACGGCCTCGCCGAGATTGACCAGCTCGGAGGTCGCAAGGTTCATGCCGTAGCACTTCGCACAGACGCCGCTTCTTGCGCGGCAGCCCAGCACCGTGCGGGCATAGACGTTGTGGATGCCGTGCGCCTCAAGGAGCTTGGCATCGTCCTCGAGCATCATGCGGTCCTTGGAGATCAGGACCTCGCCGGTCTCGGGATCGCAGATATCCTCAACGGAGAAGCGTCCGTGGATACGGGAGGCGAAGGATTCGATGACCTGTCCCTTTTCCACGACCTCGGACAGATTGATGCCGTGCTTCGTGCCGCAGTCGCTCTCACGAATAATGACCTCCTGCGAAACGTCGACCAGTCGGCGGGTCAGATAACCGGAGTCTGCGGTACGCAGCGCCGTATCGGTCAGGCCCTTACGAGCGCCTCTGGAAGAAATGAAGTATTCCAGAGCGGACAGGCCTTCACGGAAGTTCGCCTTGATTGGGATCTCGATGGTGCGGCCGTTCGTATCGGCCATCAGGCCGCGCATACCGGCGAGCTGGCGGATCTGGTTCATGCTGCCGCGGGCGCCGGAGTCGGCCATCATATAGATGGGGTTGAAGCGGTCGAGGTTCTCCTGCAGAGCGCCGGTGACGTCCTTGATCGTCTGCTCCCACTGCTTAACGACCAGACGATAGCGCTCGTCGTTGGTGATGAAGCCGCGCTTATACTTGCGGTCGATCTTAACGGCCTCCTGTTCGGCCTCCTCGACCAGCTCATATTTCTTCTCCGGGATCGCCATATCCGCGATGGAAACGGTGATCGCGCCCTTGGTGGAGTACTTATAGCCCAGCGCCTTCACGCGGTCAAGCATCTCGGTCGCGATGGTAAAGCCGTGCTTGCGGATGCACTTATCGATAATGACGCCCAGCTTCTTCTTGCCGACGAGGAAGCTGATCTCCAGCTCGAAGGCATTTTCAGGCTTGCTGCGGTCGACGAAGCCGAGGTCCTGCGGGATCGGCTCGTTGAAGATCAGGCGGCCCACCGTCGCGTTGATGATCTGATACTTCATCTCGCCGTCGATCATCTTGCCGTAGCGCACGCGGATCGGCGCATGCAGGCCGATCGCGCCGCAGGAATACGCCTTGATCGCTTCTTCCACGCTGCAATAGGCATGCTTTGCAAGGAACTGCGGTGCTTTCTTATTGTGGCGCTCGGCGTCGTCAAGCGCTTTTTCGACCAGATTGCCGTCGACAAGCTGGTTGACGGGCAGATCGAAGTCGCCCGCATCGGTAACAAATACCTCTTCCGCACCCTTTTCCTCCTTACCCAGCCGGACATAGGTCAGATAATAGGTGCCGAGGATCATATCCTGCGTCGGAACGGTGACCGGCTTGCCGTCCTGCGGACGGAGCAGGTTGTTTGCCGACAGCATCAGCATACGCGCTTCGGCCTGTGCCTCGGCGGACAGCGGAACATGGATTGCCATCTGGTCGCCGTCAAAGTCGGCGTTGAACGCGGTGCAGCACAGGGGGTGCAGCTTGATCGCGCGGCCCTCGACCAGCACCGGCTCAAAGGCCTGAATGCCCAGACGGTGCAGCGTCGGCGCACGGTTCAGCATGACCGGACGATCCTTGATGATATCCTCAAGGGCATCCCATACCTCGGGTTCACCCTTGTCGATCTTCTTCTTCGCGCTCTTGATGTTGTTGGCAACGCCGTCCTCGACGAGCTTTTTCATCACGAACGGGCGGAACAGCTCGATCGCCATTTCCTTCGGCACGCCGCACTGGTACAGCTTCAGCTCCGGGCCGACGACGATGACCGAACGGCCGGAATAGTCGACACGCTTACCCAGCAGGTTCTGACGGAAACGGCCCTGCTTGCCCTTGAGCATGTCGGACAGGCTCTTGAGCGCACGGTTGTTCGCACCGGTGACGGCGCGGCCGCGGCGGCCGTTGTCGATCAGGGCGTCGACGGCCTCCTGCAGCATCCGCTTCTCGTTGCGGATAATGATGTCCGGTGCGCTGAGCTGGATCAGGCGCTTTAAGCGGTTATTGCGGTTGATGACCCGGCGGTAGAGATCGTTCAGGTCCGTGGTGGCGAAGCGGCCGCCGTCAAGCTGGACCATCGGACGGATATCCGGCGGAATGACCGGAAGCACGTCCATGATCATCCACTCGGGCTTGTTGCCGGACAGGCGGAAGGCCTCGACGACCTCCAAGCGCTTGATGATGCGCAGCTTCTTCTGTCCGCCGGCGTTTTTCAGCTCACTGCGGAGCTGCTCGGAGAGGCTTTCGAGGTCGATCTCGGCAAGCAGCTTCTTCACGGCCTCCGCGCCCATCCCGGCGTCAAAATCGTCCTCGTACTTCTCGCGCATGTCGCGGTATTCTTTTTCGGTCAGGATCTGGCACTTGCTCAGCGGCGCGTCGCCGGGGTCGGTGACAATATAGCTGGCGAAGTACAGGACCTTTTCCAGAATACGCGGGCTGATATCCAGAAGCAGACCCATGCGGGAGGGAATGCCCTTAAAATACCAGATATGGCTGCACGGCGCGGCCAGCTCGATGTGGCCCATGCGCTCGCGGCGCACCTTGCTCTTGGTGACCTCGACGCCGCAGCGATCGCAGATCTTGCCCTTAAAGCGGATCTTCTTATACTTTCCGCAGTGGCACTCCCAGTCCTTCGTCGGTCCGAAGATGCGTTCGCAGAACAGGCCGTCGCGCTCGGGCTTCAGGGTGCGGTAGTTGATGGTTTCCGGCTTCTTTACTTCGCCGTATGACCATTCTCGGATCATTTCCGGTGAGGCAATACCGATCTTGATCGCGCTGAATGTCTTGTTACTCATGGTATTCCTCCTCCCTTATTCGTCGTCCTCGACGGGTTCGTCGTCGAGAGTAAAATCTTCATCGTCATCCGCATCGTCGTCGGCGTCGTCAGCATCGTCGCCGAGGCCGATGATCTGAGAGATCGCGGAAACGTCGCTGTCAAGGCTGTCCGGGTCGATGGAATAGCCGGAGGAAAGGACCTCGTTCTCGTCGGTCACATAGGTCTCGTTTCCTGCGGTGTAGACCACATCGTCCTCATCCTCGTCACGCAGCTCGATCTCCTCGCCCTGATCGTCCAGAACGCGGACATCCAGGCACAGGGACTGCAGCTCCTTGACCAAGACCTTGAAGGACTCCGGAACACCGGGCTTCGGGACGTTGTGTCCCTTGACGATCGCCTCGTAGGTCTTGACACGTCCGGTGACATCGTCGGACTTGACCGTCAGGATTTCCTGCAGCGTATAGGCAGCGCCGTAAGCCTCCAGCGCCCAGACCTCCATTTCGCCGAAGCGCTGGCCGCCGAACTGCGCCTTGCCGCCGAGCGGCTGCTGGGTGACCAGACTGTACGGGCCGGTGGAACGGGCGTGGATCTTATCGTCGACCAGATGGTGCAGCTTGAGGAAGTAGGGATAGCCGACCGTAACGAGGTTATCGAACGGCTCGCCGGTACGTCCGTCGTACAGGACGGTCTTGCCGTCCTCGCGCAGACCCGCCAGCTTGAGCGTTTCGCGGATATCCTTTTCGTTCGCGCCGTCGAAGATCGGCGTCGCGACCTTCCAGCCGAGCGCGTGCGCGGCGTAGCCGAGATGGACCTCAAGGACCTGTCCGATATTCATACGGGACGGAACGCCCAGCGGATTCAGCACGATATCCAGCGGTGTGCCGTCCGGCAGGAAGGGCATATCCTCCTCCGGCAGGATGCGGGAAACGACGCCCTTGTTGCCGTGGCGGCCCGCCATCTTATCGCCGACGGAAATTTTTCTCTTCTGCGCGATATAGACACGGACGACCTTGCTGACGCCTGCCGCCATTTCGTCGCCGTTCTGGCGGGTAAAGACCTTGACGTCGACAATGATGCCGGCCTCGCCGTGCGGAACCTTCAGGGAGGTGTCGCGGACCTCTCTCGCCTTTTCGCCGAAGATAGCGCGCAGCAGGCGCTCCTCGGCAGTCAGCTCCGTCTCGCCCTTCGGCGTGACCTTGCCGACCAGATAGTCGCCGGACTTGACCTCGGCGCCGATGCGGATCACGCCGTCCTCGTCCAGATCCTTCAGCGTATCCTCGCCGACATTCGGGATGTCGCGCGTGATCTCCTCCGGGCCGAGCTTGGTGTCGCGGGCCTCAGTCTCATATTCTTCAATGTGGATGGAGGTAAAAACATCCTCCTTGACCAGCCGCTCGTTGAGCAGGATGGCGTCCTCGTAGTTGTAGCCTTCCCAAGTCACGAAGCCGATCAGGACGTTCTTGCCCAGCGCGATCTCGCCCTGGGAGCAGGCTGGGCCGTCGGCAATGACCTGCTCGGCGACGACGCGCTCACCGACCTCGACGATCGGGCGCTGGTTGACGCAGGTGCCCTGATTGGAGCGGGCGAACTTGGTCAGCATATAGTCCTTCGTCTCGCCGTCGTCGTAGCGGACGGAGACGGAATTGGCGGAAACGCGGGTAACAACGCCGTCGCGCTCTGCCTTCAGGCAGACCTCGGAGTCCACGGCGCACTTCTGCTCGACACCGGTCGCAACGATCGGCGCCTCCGTGACCATCAGCGGCACGGCCTGACGCTGCATGTTCGCGCCCATCAGAGCACGGTTCGCGTCGTCGTTCTGCAGGAACGGGATAAAGGCCGTCGCGATGGAGGTCATCATCTTCGGCGAAACGTCGAGATAGTCAATGACCTCGCGGTCGACCGCGATGATCTCGTCGCGGTGACGGCAGGTGATACGGGTATTGACGAGGAAGCCGTTCTCGTCGACCGGCTCCTTCGCCTGCGCGACGTGGTAATCGTCCTCGACGTCGGCCGACATATATTCGACCGTATCGGTCACGCGGGAGCCGACGTATTTGCCGTTCTCGTCATAGACCTTCTCGACCTTGCGGTACGGGGCCTCGACGAAGCCGTATTCGTTGATCTGCGCGTAGCTGGACAGATAGTTAATCAAGCCGATGTTCGGGCCTTCAGGCGTCTCGATGGGGCACATACGGCCGTAGTGGCTGTAGTGAACGTCGCGGACGTCGAAGGAGGCGCGCTCTCTGCTCAGGCCGCCGGGGCCGAGGGCGGAAAGACGGCGCTTATGCGTCAGCTCCGCAAGCGGGTTGTTCTGGTCCATGAACTGCGACAGCGGGGAGGAACCGAAAAATTCCTTGATGACCGCCGTCACCGGGCGGATATTGATAAGGCTCTGCGGCGTCACGGTCTCGGGGTCCTGCATGGTCATGCGCTCACGGATGACGCGCTCCAAGCGGGTAAAGCCGACACGGAACTGGTTTTGCAGCAGCTCGCCCACGCAGCGCAGGCGGCGGTTTCCGAGATGGTCGATATCATCGGTCGTGCCCACGCCGACGGCGACGCTGCACAGATAGTTGATCGATGCAAGAATATCGTCGACGGTAATGTGCTTGGGAATCAGCTCGTCGCGGCGCTCCTCAATAGCGTCCTTCCAGCCGTCGGCGGGAACGGTATCGAGCATTTCAAAGAGGACCTTGCGGCAGACCTTTTCCTTGATGCCGAACTCTGCGGGGTCGAAATCCACGAAGCCGCTCATGTCGACCATATAGTTCGAGAAGATCTTATGCGGCTTGCCGTTGACGGCAATGACCGCCTCGCAGACGCCTCGTGCGGAAAGCTCCTTGGCCTTGGCGCGGTTGAGCACCTCGCCGGGCATGGCAAGAATTTCGCCCGTGCGCGGGTCGGCGATCGGCTCGGCAACCTCCTGACCGCTCAGGCGGCTCCAGAGGTCCATTTTCTTATTGAATTTGTAGCGTCCCACCTTCGACACATCGTAGCGGCGCGGGTCGAAGAACAGGCCGTCCAAATAGGAAGCGGCGCTCTCCACCGTGGGCGGCTCGCCCGGGCGCAGACGGCGATAGATCTCCAGCAGACTGTCCTCGCGGGTCTTGCAGGCGTCCTTCTCCATGGTCGCCTTGATCAGCTCGTCCTCGCCGAAAAGCTCAAGGATCTGGCCGTCCGTTTCCAGCCCGAGCGAACGGATCAGACAGGTGATCGGGAGCTTGCGGTTCTTGTCGATGCGGACATAGAAGCAGTTCTGAAGATCGGTCTCGTATTCGAGCCATGCGCCGCGGTACGGAATGACCGTCGCGCTGTAGACGTGCTGATCCGCCTTGTCCACGGTATCGCCGTAGTACATGCCGGGGCTGCGGACGATCTGCGAGACGATAACGCGCTCTGCGCCGTTGATGACGAAGGTGCCGCCGTTGGTCATCAGCGGGAAATCGCCCATATAAATTTCCTGATCCTTGATCTCTCCGGTCTGCTTATTGAGCAGACGGACACGGACCTTGATCGGCTTGGCGTAGGTCGCGTCGCGCTCCTTGCACTCCTCGACGGTGTACTTGGGCTTTTCGTCCAGATTGTAGTCGAGGAAGGACAGCTCAAGGTTGCCCGTGTAATCGGAGATCGCCGCGACATCGTGGAAAACCTCGCGCAGGCCCTCCGTCAGGAACCACTGATAGGAATCCTTTTGAATCTTCAAAAGGTTCGGCATCTGCAGGATTTCCTGATACTTGGCGTAGCTCTTTCGGTCGGTTTTCCCGAATTTCACGTCCTTAACTTGCATATAAGATCATCACGCCTTTCTGTTATCATAGGGTGTTATTCGCTTGCTGTGTCGGATTTTTCCGTGGGCGGAGCATCTTCGGCCGCCGCTCGGCTTTTTCGTATCGGCACGCGGAAATAAAAAATGATACGCACGGGTGCGTTGTACATTTTTTGTAATTTCCCTCTTGCATCTTCCCGCAAAGCGTGGTATAATACTTTCGGAAAGTGAAAAAGTGTGCTTGGCGATACTATTGCAGTATAGGTTACAAGTATAGCACATTTTTCTTTGTCCGTCAATGGATTCCCGAGAAAAAATTGCATAAATTATAAAAAACACCGAATGCAGGGCATTCGGTGTTTTTTCAGCGTGTCGAAAAACCCTTTTCGGCACGCTGACAGACTGCCAAAAAGTTCGGAAGGCAAGCAACTCACGCCCGTCGGCGTACATAGGTACGGTAGGGCGTGAGTTGCGCAGCAAGTCAAAATCCTTGCGAAGCAAGCATTTTTTTGCATTATAAAATTCGAGATATTCTGCTTTTTGAATTAAAACGCAGGGGCTGAAAATCCATAAAAAAGTGAACCGATTTTGACGATTACGGACTTTGGGGACAGTCTGAAAAAACACCGAATGCAGGGCATTCGGTGTTTTTTCGTGCGCTATGTAAGCTTCGGCGGGCGAAGTGTATATTTTCCGAGGCGCTCGTCCAGCAGTGCAAGGACCTCCGCCGCCGAGGACACGCCGAAAAGGCGGTCGTCCCCGTCGGTGCAGCGCTCACGCCCGTCCAGCACCTGATCCGCCAGCGATGCGGCCCACCCGCCGAATTGGCGATAGACGGCGATCAGTCTGCAAAGGTGCCACGCGTAGGACAGCTCCGAAAGTGTTCCCGCGCCGCCGCCGATCGCGATCACGGCATCGGCATTCGCCACCATCGCGTTGCGGTAGACGTCGGTCCCCGTGGCGATCACGATATCGGCATAGCCGTTCGCCGCCGAAGCGTCAAACGACGGAAGAAGCGCGACGGTATCCCCCTCGCGGTAGCTTTCGGCGCACTTCGCGCCGCGCAGTGCAGCCTCCATCACACCGCCCAAGCCGCCCGTGACGACGCGGAAGCCATGCCCGACCAGCGCTTTGCCAAGCTCCTGCGCCTCGCGGTACGCCGGGCTGCTTTCTTCCAGATGCGCGTAGCCGATCACCGCGACCATTTTTCTCCGCTCGGTCATACACCCTCGTCCTTCCACAGTTTTTTCAGCTTTTCCGTTACTTCTTCCGCAGAGGACAGCGGCTCGACCGGCGCACCCGAGGCGGCAGCGAACCGCGCGGCACGTCGGCTGCTGCCGTCGATCCCGCAAAAGGCCATCACGGGACGCCCGCGCTCCAGCGCCATTGCAATCTCGCAGAGCGTCCCCGCACCGCCGCCGACGGCGATCACTGCATCGGCATTGGCGACGATCCCGTTCATGTGAACGTCCGCGCCCGTGGCGATCACAATGTCGGCATAGGGATTCGCCGCCGAGGTGTCAAAGGACGGAAGCACGGCGATCGTATCGCCCTCGCGGTAGTTTTCGGCGCTCCTTGCGCCCGCAAGCGCCGCCTCCATCACGCCTCCGAGGCCGCCTGTCAGAACGCGGCAGCCGTCCTTGACGAGCCGTGCGCCGAGGCGGTATGCGGTCTGCCAGCATTCGTCCGACGCGACGCACTCTGCCGAGCCGACGACCGCGACCGTTTTTCTGCGCGGCATCGGCTCAATAGCGGATCGCCGCTTCCAGCGCCAGCTCCAGCATATCCTTTAAGGAGCGCTCCTTCTCCTCCTGAGACAGGACCTCCTTCTGGAACTTTCCGTCACTGACGGAGCAGACACACAGTGCGCGGGCGTTATAGCGGGCAGCTATGGTGTAGAGCGCCGCGCCCTCCATCTCGGCCCCGATCGCGCCGTATTTGATCCAGTTTTCAAAGCCGTAGGGCTTGTCCTTTTGGTAGAGCAGATCGGAGGATTTGACCAGCCCGACATAGACCTTCTTGCCGCGCTCGAGCGCCGTCTCATAGGCGGTGTTCAGCAGCTCAAAGTCCGCAAGCGGCGCATAATCTCCGTCAAATTTGTGGCGAAGGATGCCGCTGTCCGTGCAGCAGCCCTGCGCCAGAATGATATCCTTCAGTCCGATCTCCTCGCGGAACGAGCCGCAGGTCCCGACGCGGATCAGCGTCTTCACGCCGTAAAACTTTACCAGCTCGCTCGCATAGATCGAGATCGACGGGATGCCCATACCCGTTCCCATCGCGGAAACGGGCACGCCCTTATACGTTCCCGTGTAGCCGTATACGCCGCGCGTGCGGTTAAAGCAGACCGGCGAATCAAAAAATGTCTCTGCAATGTACTTCGCGCGGAGCGGGTCGCCCGGCAGAAGAATGCGGGGCGCGATTTCTCCGCAGTTCGCCTGAATATGCGGTGTACTCATTGTTCCGCCTCCTTTTTCTCCGGCATTGCAAGCGCGGTGTCCAAGCCCAGACGGATCATGGTGTCCAGTGAACGCTCCCGCTGCTCTGCCGTCAGCTCGCCGGAAAAGGCAATGCTGTCGGCCACGGTGACGATCGTCAGCGCGCGCACGCCGTATTTCTTCGCCAGCGTAAAGAGGATCGCGCTCTCCATTTCGCCCGCAAGGACGCCGTAGCGCTGCCATTGCAGCATCGCGTCAGCCGGCGCATCATCGTTATAAAACAGGTCGCCGGTAAGGATGCCGCCCACATGGGCCGGATAACCGCGCTCCTTCGCAATACGGTACGCCGCCCGCACAAGGTCAAAATCCGCAAGCGGGCAGTAGGTGCCCGGGAAGATATGCCGGTTGCAGTCGCTGGTCGTGGAAGCGCCGGAGGCAATCACAAGGTCGCCCAGCTTCAGCTTTTCGCTGATGCCTCCGGCCGTTCCGATGCGGATGAGCGTATCGGCGCCGTAATCACAGATCAGCTCATGGGCATAGATCCCGCAGGAGGAAACGCCCATGCCCGTTCCCATGACCGAAATTCGGCGGCCGCCGTAATAACCGGTATAGCCCAGCATATTGCGGACGGTATTGAAGCACGCCGCATCGGTCAGGTAGTTTTCTGCAATATACTTTGCCCGCATGGGGTCGCCGGGCAGGAGGACTGTTCCGGCAATTTCGCCGGGCTTTGCTCCGATATGCGTACTCATAAGGCCCTCCGTTCTGCCGCTGTCTGCGGCGCAGTAGGTTCCGTCGTATCACGATAAACGCCCAGCTCGGCCGCAACGGTCCGGGCCGCCTTGGTGAAATCGCCGTGGATGAGCTTCACACAGGTGGCAAGCCGCGCCGCCAGCGGGAAGCCGTAGTCCTCGACAAGGTATTTCTCGACGTCCCGATACTTTCCGTCGTCGCCCTTGAGGCAGTTGATGCGCTCGATCAGCGGACGGTTGTCGCTGATGAAGCCGTAGCAGGGGTAGCCCAGTCCGAAGCCCATTCCGGCCTCGAAAACCGTTCCGCTGTCCGGCTCGTGCCCATGGTAGGGATTGAGATTGGCAATGACGAGGTTGCTGTTGCGGATATGGAGCTGATCGCGGTCAAAGAAGAACGCACTGCGCGTGAAAACGTTCTGCATCTCCTCCTCGGTCGGCCACGCGAGGTCGGGCGCGACGTCCGGCGGGAAAATGCCCTCGAAGTTGTACTTGCGGCAGATGCTCTGCATCCAGTCGCCGTAGGCGCGGGCCTCGACCATAAAGCACTCCGTACCGGCAAGGTAAGCACGCCATTTCCCCGGCTCGACCGGCCATGTCGGGTCGGCGCGATGATCCTCGGCGGGGATGATGCGCTGGCCGCGCGCCTTCTCCTCCTCGATCAGGTCGATCATCAGCGTGCGCAGGCACTCGATGAAGCCGCCCTCGACCATCTTGCCGGGCACCATGTACATCAGGTTCCCGAGCGTATAGCCGTCGGCGTATTTCAGCCCGTGCTCATCGATCACCTTGCCGTTTTCGTTGTAACGTGCATAGGGGTACTTGTGAATGACGTCGCGCATGTCATGGACATGGGTATAGATCTTCTTCTTTTTGGCAAAGGCAATGCCGAGGTCGAAGATCGTCGAGCTTTCCGGTTCGCCGCCGCGGAACGGATTGACGTCCGCAATGACGATGTCGCAGTCGTCGAGAAAGCTTCTGTCGATCGGCTCGTATTCGACCAGTCCGTTTTCCAGATAGGACAGATCGTTGATGACCTCAAAGCCGTAGTATTCCGCCACGGCCTTATACATTCTCATTTCCGCTGGCCCGTTCGGAAAGTATTTTTGCGGGCCGGTAATGTAAAGCTTATAGCTGTTCATTTCGTTTCCTCCGAATTGTTACTTGTTTTGGAAGCGCCGTCCGACGGGACGGAATGCAGGGTTCGGCAGCGGCATGTCGGATCGCCGTGCTGCCGGCCGGATCAGAGCTTTCTCAGCTTGCGGCGCACGAAGCGCACCGCATCGGGAAACGCGCCGCGCACATAGGCGGTGTTGCTCCCGAAGAGCGCCCGCAGACGCCGCTCGTAGGCATCCGGGTCGTATTGCCGCCGGTCGACCAGCCACCCGTGATTTTTCGGCATCTGCTCGCGAAGGACATCAGCCCCGCTGCTGAAGAAGGCGACGCAGAGCTGTCCCAGCCCCACCGCCATTCCCAACTCAAAGACCGTTCCGCTGTCCGGGAGCAGGCCGTGATAGGGATTCAGATTCGCGATGATGATATCCGACAGCAGTACCTTGTACTGGTCATGGTCAAAGGATGCGCCGATCCCGACCAGCGGGTTCATCAGATCGGCAAATTCGACCTTCCGCAGTCCGTCGATCGGGCTGGTCGGATAATCTGCCTCGAAACCGTTTCGGCGGCACAGGCGGACCATACGCGCTCCGATCTCCTCGCGATTTTCATAGAAGCATTCATAACCCGCAAGGTAGGCAAGATGCGCGTCGCCCTTTTTCCGGCAGCGGCTGAATCTCCGATCACGCTGCGGGGTGATCCTCTGCCCGCGCTCCTTGGATGCCTCGATCCAGTCGTACCAGACCGCCTTCACGCACCGCTCCAGCCCGCCGTCAATGATTTTCGTCGGCACGGAATACATCAGGTTGCCCAAGGTACGCGCCGTCGCATAGCGCAAGCCGTACTGGTCCATGGGTATCCCGTTCTTGCCGAGATACCCGTAGGGATAGCGGTGGATATAGTCGCTGGAGTCCGGCATATAGCCATAGAGCTTCTTCCGGCGGGCGTGGGCGATGCCGAGATCAAAGATCACCCGGAAATCCGGTTCTCCGATCTCCTTTTTTCGCAGATCGGCGATCACAACGTCGCAATCGGCCAGATAATCCACCGAGATCGCATCGCCCGACCCCCGCTCCGTCGAAGTCACTTGAAAGCCGTAATACTCGCACAGCCGCGCCGCCGCCGCATACTCCGCGTCGGTCGCGTCCGTGCCGAGCGACAAATGGACCGACAGCATATCAGCCCTTGTCGCCCTTGATGTAGGGTCTGCCGCAGGCTTCGGGCGCCTGCGGATTGCGGGAGGAGAGCATCAGCATGATGATCGTAAAGGCATAGGGAATGATCTTGTAGACATAGGGGGAAATGCTCAGCGAGGCAAGGAACGGAATCCCGGAATAGCCGGAGGAGATCGTCTTGGCAAGGCCGAAGATGATCGCCGAGAGGAAGATCCGCTTGGGCTTCCACTGGCCGAAGACCAGAACGGCGATGGCAAGGAAGCCGTAGGCCGCAACATTGCCGCTGAACATGTTGGAGGTCGGCACGATAAAAACGATGCCGCCCATGCCCGCAAGGAAGCCGGAGATCAGCACGCCGAACCAGCGGTAGCGGCGCACATTGACGCCGACGGAGCTGGCCGCCTCCGGGTGCTCGCCGCAGGAGCGCAGGCGCAGGCCGAAGGTCGTTTTGTACAGCACGATCTGAGAGATCACCATAATGGCAATGCCGATCCATGTGCTGATATAGGTATTCTTGAAGAGCATCGGTCCGATCACGGGGATATCGCCCAGCAGCGGAAGGCTGCGGATCAGGAAGGTGTTATTATAAGGTATCCGCTGATAGCCGAACAGCACACGCGCAAGGAAGATCGCAAGCGCGGGCGCGATCATGTTCATCGAGATGCCGCTGATGGTCTGCGCGGCGTTGAGATTGATCGACGCGAACGCGTGCAGCGCCATAAACAGCACGCCCGCAGCACCTGCGATCAGCATTGCGCACAGGAACTGCCACTGTCCCGAGAAGACCTCCTGCGTCTGGTTGATAAAGAGCGCACCGCAGAAGGCGCCGATGATCATTGTGCCGTCAAGGGCGATATTCATAACGCCCGAGCGCTCGGAGAACATACCCGCCAGCGCGACGATCGTCAGAGGGATGACGAAATACATCATCTGCTGGCAAATGAAATAAACAACACTCATGTCTTAGCCCTCCACTTTTTTGCGGGAACCGATACGCTGTAAAAGCATCCGGATCAGCTTGTTGATCAGGATCACGAACGCGCTGCAATAGATGATCGCGGCGGTCACGATGTCCACGATCTCCGGCACGAAGCCGTAGATCTGCATATTAAAGCCGCCGGCGGTAATGAAGGAAATGAACAGGCTGGCAAACAGAATGCCGATGGGATTGCCCGCAGCCAGCAGGGAGGCGCAGATGCCCGTCATCGGCTGCGCGGGCGTCGCGTCGCTGATGGCGATAAAGTTTTTAGCCGGGGAAAGATAGAACAGCGCACCCGCCAAGCCGGAGATCGCGCCGGAGATGGCCATGGCCAAGATCGCGTTCTTTTTTGCATTGATTCCGGCGTAGTGGCTGGCGGACGGGTTGTAGCCGCAGGCGGTGATCTGATAGCCGAAGGTCGTACGTTTAAAAATGAACCAGATCAGCAGCGCCACGGCGACGGCGATCAGAATGCCTGCGTCGATCGCCGTATTGGGAAACAGCTTGTCCAGTCCGAGACGCGGCACCATAGCGCTCTGTGCCACCGGCAGGGAACGGTTCATCGACGCGTCGAAGAAATAGCCGAGCACGAACATATTGGCAAGGTAAACGCCGATATAGTTCAGCAAAATGCCCGTCACGATCTCATTCAGGCTGAAAAACGCCTTCAGCAGGCCGATGACCGCGCCCCAGACCGCACCTGCGATCATGCCGGCGACGATCGCCACCAGAAAATGGACGACCGGCGGAAGCGCCGTCCAGCAGACGCCGATATAGGTCGCCACCGCGCCGCCGAGAATGTACTGTCCCGCGCCGCCGATATTGAACACGCCCGTCCGGCTCGCAAAGCCGACCGAGAGCGCACACAGCGCATAGGTCGTCGTGTAGTAAAGCACCGTTCCGAGGCCGGAGATGCCCTCGCTGAACGCGCCCGTCAGCAGCGCGGAGAAGCCCTGAAGCGCCTTTGACGGATTGGAGATCAGGAGCACCGCCAGTCCGAACAGCAGGCCGACCAGCGCCGCTACAACGGCGGAGAGCAGCTCTGTGCCGTTGGATTCTTTTCGGGACTTGATCGCTCTTTTCGGCATCGTTACGCATCTCCTTTCACGCCTGCCATGTACATGCCAAGCTCTTTCATGGTGATCTTCGACGGGTCAAGGTCGTCCGCGACCAGCTTACCGTCATGAATGACCATGATGCGGTCGCTGAGGCTCATGACCTCGTCAAGCTCCAACGAGACCAGCAGGACGGCCTTTCCGGCGTTTCTCTGCTGCACGAGCTGTGCCTGGATCTGCTCGATCGCGCCGACATCCAGACCGCGCGTAGGCTGGACGGCGATCACCAGCTCATGCGGACGCTCCAGCTCTCTCGCGATGATGACCTTTTGCTGGTTGCCGCCGGAGAGACTTCCGCTCTTGGTGCCGCCGCCGCGCCCGCTGCGAATGTCGTACTTTTCGATCAGACGGTCGGCGTATTCGTCAACATTATCCTGTCGGATCAGCCCGTGGCGCTGGAACTGCGGCTCGAAAAACTCCTGTAGCACCAGATTCTGCGCGATGCTGTACTGCATCACCAGGCCGTGCTTCTGGCGGTCCTCCGGGATGTGCGACAGGCCGTGGGTATTTCGGAAGCGCACCGGACGGTTGGTGAAGTCCACGCCGCAGAGCGTGATTTTTCCCGTCGAGGGGATCATGCCGGCAAGCGCCTCGACCAGCTCGCTCTGTCCGTTGCCGTCGACACCTGCAAGGCAGGCGATCTCACCGGCACAGACCCGGAAGCTGACGTGATCCACCTTGTTTTTGGATTCGTTCCGTTTTTTCACGCAGAGGTCCTCGACCTCCAGCACCGTGGCCGGTTCTCCGCGGTAGCCCTCGCCCTTGTCGACCTGAAGCAGGACCTTGCGGCCGACCATCATTTCGGCCATTTCCTCCTTGCTTGTCGAGGCCACGTCCACCGTACCGATGACCTTGCCGCGGCGCAGGACGGTACAGCGGTCCGCGACGCGCTTGATCTCCTCCAGCTTGTGCGAAATGAAGAGAATGGTCTTTCCCTCCGCCACAAGCCCCTTGATGATCTCGATCAGCTCGTCGATCTCGTTGGGCAGCAGTACCGCCGTCGGCTCGTCAAAAATTAAGATATCGTTTTCCCGATAGAGCATTTTCAGGATCTCGACCCGCTGCTGCATACCGACCGTGATCTCCGAGATCAGCTTATCGGGGTCAATGTCCAGATGATATTTTTGGCTCAGACCCACGACCTTTTCCCGCGCGGTCTTCATGTCCAAAAAATGATGCTTTTCGCTTTCGGCGCCGAGAATAATATTCTCCAGCACCGTGAAATTGCGCACCAGCTTGAAATGCTGGTGCACCATGCCGATCCCGTAGGCATTGGCCTCGTTGGGGTCGGTGATGCGGGCCTCCTTCCCGTTAATCAGGATCGTACCCTCGTCTGCGGAATACAGGCCGAACAGAATACTCATCAGCGTCGACTTACCGGCGCCGTTTTCGCCAAGCAGCGCGTGGACCTCGCCGCGCTTTACCTCCAGCGTAACATGGTCGTTGGCGATGATTCCCGGGAACCTTTTTGTGATACCCAGCATTTGAACTGCATAGCTCATAACTTAATCTCCCGTTTTTTATATAGCCCTCCCCCTGCCGTAAGGCAGAGGAAGGGCTTGCTGATTATGGGTTTTCGTTTCGTTTCGGCAGGAGATCGCTTAAACGACTTCGATCGTAAGGATCGTTACGGGGATCTGGTCCACGGAGGCATAGTCGGTGTCCGTGGGGATCGTGATCTCGTTGTTCGCAAGCTTCTGATAGAGCGCGTTGTAGTCGTCCTTCGTGAAGGTCTTGAAGCGCCATGTCTCGTCGACCAGAGGCAGTCCGACGCCCTCTGCCGACGCGTCAAGCGTTTCGATCTTGCCGCCGGGGAAGGTGCCCTCGTAGAAGGCCTTCAGCGCGGAGTAGGTCGCGGTGTCGACGCCCTTCATCGCGGAGGTCAGAACGCACTCGTCCTCGTAGCCCTGGTTGACGTCAACGCCGATGACAGCCTTGTCCGAGCCGACCTGCTTCGCTGCCGCCATGCCGACGTTCGTCACGTCGCCCGCGCAGAAGAAGATGCATTCGGTGCCGCTGCTGTACCAGGAGGTGCAGAAGGTCTGGTTTTCGGGAGAGGGATCCCAGTTGCCGAGGTAGTGATAGCGCAGGGTGATGTCGCCCTTGGCAAGGCCGAGGTCCTTCGCCGCGTCCTCAATGCCCTGCACATAGCCGTAGCCGTAGCGGACGACTGCGGGGACCGCCATGCCGCCGATGAAGCCGAGGGAACGGTAGCCGTCAACGACCGCCGCGTAGCCCGCGAGATAACCGGCCTGCTGCTCGGCAAAGTAAACAGAATAGGTATTGGCTGCCGCAACGGTCTTCGAGCCGTCGTTGGGTTCGCCGTCGATCAGAACAAAGGAAACATCGGGATAGAGCGTCTGGGCCTCAAAGATCGCTGCGTTCCAGGTATAGCCCGGCGCGACAACGATCTCGGCGCCGCCTGCGACGGCGAGCTTGATCGTATTGACAAATTCCGCGACGGAGTCGTCCACGGACTGATAGTAGCCGTAGCTGATTCCCTTTTCGGCGGCATACTTCTTGATGCCTTCGTAGGTGCCCTGGCAGAAGGAACGATCGTCGATGCTGCCGCTGGAGGCGATCACCTCAGCGATGCGGATCTTGTCGTCATTTTTCTTGTCGTCGTCCTTCTTGCCGTCGTTTGTTTTGTCGGAATTCGCACATGCTGCACAGGAAAGCAGCAGTACGACGACCAACAGAATGCTGAGCAGTTTTTTCATTTTGAGTTCCTCCTTCATTTTTTGGTGTAATCCGCACACCGTTGTTTTTATTGTAACAGGCTGTTTGATTTTTTTCAATCGCTAAAGTAACCAATTCTTTTTGATTTATTTTGTGCACATTGACATAATTTAACTTTTTCTGTAAAAAATATTGAATTTGTCTTTTTCATATGATAACATCTGTTTGAATATTAACATTGTTATCCGGCGGCACGTTTGATATACTATTATATATCGGCTTCTCAATATCTTAGAAAGAGGTAGTGATTTTATGGTATTAACCGAGCAGGATGCTAAAACGATCCGCATTCAGAAGATCATTGCGATTCTGCAGGAACGAAACGGGTCGTCGGTGCGCGAGCTTGCAAACGAGCTGGGCGTCTCCGAAATGACGATCCGGCGCGATTTTGAATATTTGAGCCAGACCAACGCGATCAAGCGCGTCCACGGGGCCGTGATCTACAATCCGGACTTCCCGAACGGCGGCAGCCTCGCACCGGACGATCCGGCCTTTCACGATCTTCAGGCCGCGCGGTTCGGCAAGGCGCTTGCGGAAATGGTCGAACCGAACGACCGCATTCTCATAGACAGCGGAAGCCTTGCCGCCGCCATGGCCGTAGCGCTCCCGAGCGGCATGGATTATGAGCTTTATACATATTCCACCGCAGTGCTCGAGCGTGCAGCCGCCTGCACGGAGCAGATCTACTTTATCGGCGGCAGCTTCCACCCGCAGACCAAAATGTGCGAAAGCGAGCTTTCTGCGGAGATCATCGGGCGGTTCCGCTTCAGCAAGCTGTTCCTGTTTCCGGACGGCATCCACTCGGAATTTGGCATCACCTGCGCGAAGCTTTACGAGGTCGCCTCCAAAACGGCCGCCATTGCCTCCGCGCAGAAAATCATACTGGCTGCGGAATCCGACTGCTTTGAAGCCGTCTCCGGCAACCATATCGCGGAGCTTCGCTCCATCGGTACGGTCGTAACGGACAACGGGCTGTCCGGCTTCTGGCGGGCACATCTGCAAAATATGGGGATCGATATCGTATATATTTGATCTCCGATCATAACGGGAGGTACTATGAAAAAGCTGCTGATCGACTGTGACACCGGTATCGACGATTCCATTGCGATCCTCTACGCCCTGAAGCATCCGCGCGTCCGGGTGCTGGGCATCTGCACAGGCTACGGCAATTCCAGCGCCGAGCAATCGACCGAAAACACCCTGCGCATCATCAAGCTGGCACAGCCGGGCTACGAGGTCCCCGTCGCGGTCGGCGCCGCCGCGCCGCTGAACGGCGTCTGGCCCGGTCCGAACGCGATCGTCCACGGCGCAAACGGCATCGGAGACGTCGAGCTGCCCGAAAGCACGCAAAAGCCGATCGGCGAGGCCGCTCCGGAGTTTATCGTGCGCATGGCGCGCGAGTACCCGGGCGAGCTGACGCTGGTCACGCTGGGCCGCCTGACAAATCTGGCGCTGGCGCTCCGCCTCGAGCCGAAGCTCCCGCAGCTCCTTCAAAACGTCGTTTCGATGGGCGGGACGGTCTTCGCCGCCGGCAACTGCTCCCCCGTCGCAGAGGCGAATATTGCGGGCGATCCGGAGGCCGCCGACATCGTCATGAGCGCGGGCTTCGAGCTTTTGCAGGTCGGTCTGGACGTAACGCACAAGGTGCAGCTTACCGCCGCGCATCTGGCGGCGCTCGACCGCTACTGTGCCCCGGAAAACCGCGCGATCGCGGACTATATTCTTGCGGCGATGAAGCACTATTTCCGCTTCAACCGAATGGCCGATTACGATCTTGACCATTGCCCGGTACACGATCCGCTGGCAATGCTGCTCGCCGTCGATCCCAGCTCCGGCGTATATCGCAAGATGCCTGCCCGCGTGGAATGCGGCGGGACCTATTGCCGCGGAATGCTGGTGACGGATCGCCGCGTCGTCCCGTTCGATTCCCCGTACATTACCGTCTGCCTCGATGTAGACGTCACAAGAGCCGTCGAAACGCTGCTGGCCGTTTTCATGGAAAGGGATCCCGCGATCTGAAGCTTTCGGCCGCGTTCTTCGCCAAGCCCACGGACCTTAGGCAGCACCGCATAATTCAGCGAGAGCATTCGGCGAGAGATTTTTTGTCGGGCCAAGGTTTGAAAAGCGCAGGAAT
>CAKTVW010000001.1 GCA_934630495.1 uncultured Oscillospiraceae bacterium | reverse complement strand
GAGACCCAGCCTTTCTTAACTTAGTGACATTGCCGCATTTCCGCGAGACCCAGCCTTTCTTAACTTAGTGACATTGGACGATGCGCCTGACCCCAACTTTTATTATAGAACCATTTTTTATGCGCGGCAGAGAATGCGGCGGGCCTTATGCGGAAAGCTTTGACCGTCTGAGCTGCTGTGACTCCCCTTTGAGGAAGCTCCCGTGTCAAAAACGCCCAAAATGCGGCCGGGTCATTCCTGCGGCGTTTCCAGATAGAGACGGCGCAGCTCCGTGTCGAGATAATAGTGCGTAAGAATTTCCTCGTAACCGCTGCCGTGCTCTGCCATCGCCTTTGCACCGTATTGGCTCATACCGACGCGGTGACCGTAGCCGTAGGTGGTGACGCGGATGCTGTCCTCTCCGACCTGAAGCTCGATATCCGTCGAACGCAGACCGAGGATCGAGCGAAGCTCCGTACCGGAGATCGAAACGCCGCCGATCACCGCGTATTCGATGCCGCCGCCGACGGTATAGGTTATGGTCCCGAACCAATCGGAGGGCTTTCCACTCAGCTTTGCCTCCGGGTACGCCGCGGCGATCTGCGCGGAAAACTCCTCGGGCGTAAAGATGCGGCTTTCGCTGTAGCGCGGCGCGTCCTCCTCGTTCGGGCTTTCTACCGCCTGCAAATAGGGAATGTCGCTTCCCCAGACGGCGACGGCCGATTCCGTCCGCCCGCCCGTGCAGGAAAAGAAGGTCGCGTCGATCAGCTCCCCGTCGTAGACAATGACTTGTCCGTCCGTCTCGGAGATCGCTTCCTGCACGGCGCGGACTGAAGCCTCCGGGCAGAGGGCCGGGTCCTCGCGGCCCTGACAACATGCGCTGTTTGTGCAGATGTCCGCGCCGCTGTGCTTTTCCGCCTTGCTTTTGCGCAGCGCAAAGGTCCTAGAGGCCACGGCCTGCGCTTTCAGCGCTTCGAGGGGAAAGCTTGCGGGCATTTCCGCCAGAAGCACTCCCGTCAGATAATCGTATAAGGTCATTTCCTCGATCTGCTCGCCGTCCAGAACGCGCAGCGTCAGCGTGCGGTCGAAGTTTGCTTCCGCATCATCGGATGCCGCATCACGGCCTGCGGACGATGTCTCCGTGGTTTTGGGGAGCGTGCTGCTCTCGGTCGCGGCGATGCTGCCGCCGGCGTCGGAAACAGAGGCGGAGGCCTTCCCGTAAGGGAACAGCAGCAGCGCAAGGCACAGGGCGCAGGTGCCCAATGCGATCAAATTGGTTCGTTTCATGACTTGTCCTCCTTCGGTAATACTGCGGCGTGTCCAATAATTGTCGTCGCTGCACTTGACGCGCGTTCTCGGATTTGATAAAATAGTAAAAATTGACGTGTCCGCAAAAGACGCGGGGGTACGGAGGGATCGGAATGACGGAGCAGGCCTTTACGGGAGAGAACGCCGAGTTTCTTCACAGCTTATGCGCGGATTATCAAATTCATAACAGCCTGACCGAAGAAGCGAAGAATAACAGCAACATCAAGCGCGGCCTTCGCAACGACGACGGCACGGGCGTAATGATCGGCTGCACCAAGGTCGGCAATGTTCTCGGCTACCGCATGGTCGACGGAGAACGCGAGCCGATGGAGGGCCGCCTGATCTATCGCGGCTATGATCTGACCGACCTTGTCGAGGGCTATCGGCGCGAGGGACGCTTCGGCTTTGCAGAGATCGCGTATCTGCTGCTGTTCGGCAATCTGCCCACGCCCGAGCGGTACGAGATGTTCTGCTCTCTGCTGCACGACTGCACCGCGCTGCCCGAAAACTTTACCGAGGACATGATCCTTAAAAATCCCAGTCACGATATCATGAATAAGCTCGGGCGCTCCGTGCTGGCGCTGTATTCCAGCGATCCGGAGCCGGACGGCCTGAGCGTGGAAAATATGATGCGGCAGTCGATCGAGCTTGTTGCGCGTTTTCCGGTGATCGTCGCGCATGCGTATGTTGTAAAACGGCATTACTTTGAAAACGACAGCTTGTATCTGCACCGCCCGGAGCCGGGACTGTCGACTGCGGAGAACTTTCTGCGGATGATCCGCCCGAATAAGCATTTTACCGAGGAGGAGGCGCGTCTGCTGGACCTGTGCCTCGTCTGCCATGCCGAGCACGGCGGCGGCAACAACTCGACCTTTACCTGCCGCAGCGTTTCTTCGACCGGCACGGATACCTATTCCGCCATTGCCGCAGCGGTCGGCTCCCTGAAAGGTCCGCGCCACGGCGGCGCAAACAGACAGGTCATGGCGCAGTTCGAGGAGGTCAAGCAGAGCGTCCGCGACTGGAAGGACGACGACGAGGTCGCGGCCTTTGTGCGGCGCATTCTCAAGGGCGAGGTATGCGATCATAGCGGCTTGGTCTACGGCATGGGCCACGCGGTCTACACGCTGTCCGACCCGCGGACGGTCATTCTGCGGCGCAGCGCCCGCACCTTGGCCGCGCAGAAGGGGATGCTCGACGAGCTGGAGCTGATGGAGGCAATCGAGCGCGTTACGCCGTCCGTCTTTGCCGAGATCACCGGCAGCGAAAAGGTCATGTGCGCGAATGTGGATATGTATTCCGGACTGATGTACCGAATGCTGGATATCCCCGACGATCTGTTTACGCCGCTCTTTGCCGTTGCGCGTATTACCGGCTGGTGTGCGCACCGCATGGAGGAGGCGCTTACGGGCGGACGTATCTACCGTCCTGCGTATAAGCCGCTGATCCGCCACAGAGATTATGTCCCGCTTGCGGAGCGGTGATACTTTTCTGTTGCGCCGCAGACGAAAAAATGCTATACTGAGTTTTGTGAAAGGAAGTTCGGGAGCGGCCGTGGATGTCGGCCGGGCCTGAAATACAGGCGGGAGACGCTTGACGGCTTTTCGCCTGCCCGGGATGAACATGGACGAGCCGAAATATCACCTGACGGGTGTGATGCGGTCGCGGGATTCTCTGCCGGAGGATTTTGACGGACCGCTGGATGTAATCCTGCTGCTGCTGAGTAAAAATAAAATAGAGATACAGGATGTCAGCATTACCTCGATCTTGGAGCAATATCTGGCATATCTGGACGAGATGAAGCGGCTGGACATGGAGATCGCCAGCGAGTTTATCGCAATGGCGTCTCACCTGATGCTGATAAAAACAAAAATGCTGCTTTCTGCGTCCGAGCGTGAGGAAGCGCTCAGCGAGATGGAGCTGCTCATCCGCTCTCTTGAGGAGCGGCAGCGCGCCGAGGCGTATGAGCAGATCCGCACGGCGGTGACATTTTTGGAGCCGCGCAACGAGATCGGCTGCAACCTCTTTACGAAGCAGCCGGAGCCGTTTGAGGTCGATAAGACCTACCGTTATCGGCATGAGCCGGAGGACCTTGTCCGCGCATTTGCCATGATCGCCGAGCGGAGCGAGCGCAGACTGCCGCCGCCCGTGTCGAATTTTAAGGGGATCGTCGGCGTTGAGCCGTATCCGGTGACGAAAAAGGCCGCGCAGGTCTTAAAACGGCTGCTGATGCGCGGCGTGAGCAAATTTCGCAGCCTGTTTCAGGGCAGCGGCTCCCGAAGCGAGATCGTCGCGACGTTTCTGGCGGTGCTGGAGCTGTGCAGAGTGCGCTCGATCGTGCTGGAGGACGGAGAAGACGACGTAAATGTCCGCTTCTGCAAGATGCCGGACGGAGAAATGGAGACAGCAGATGGAAGAACTGGAGCGGATCATTGAAGCGATCCTGTTTGCGGCCGGAGAGCCTGTGGAGACACAGCGGCTTGCCATGGCCGCCGAGTGCGACCCGGATGAGATCGACCGCGCCGCGCGGAAGCTGATCGATCGGCTTGCATTTGAGCGGCGCGGTGTACGCGTCGTGCATTTGGGGAATACTTATCAAATGTGTTCTTCGGGCGAAATGTCAAAATATATAACCAAGGCACTGGAGACGCGCAAGCCGCCGAAGCTTTCCGCCTCCCAGCTTGAAACGCTGACGATCATTGCGTATTATCAGCCCGCGACGCGGGCGTACATCGAGCAGATACGCGGCGTGGACAGCTCGTACAGCGTCGGCGCGCTGCTGAACAAGCGCCTGATTGAAGAATGCGGCAAGCTGAACGTCCCCGGACGTCCCACACTTTTCCGCACGACACCGGATTTCCTGCGTACCTTCGGGCTGGAATCGCTCGATGATCTGCCGGAGATCGACAAAATGCAATTCGGCAAGCGCGAGCTGCCGCAACAAATTGAACAGGAGGTCGCAGAGCATGAGTAAAAATGTATCGGAGGTCATGGAGGCGTCCATGGCGAAGGTCCGCGAAATGGTTGACGCCAATACCGTGGTGGGACAGCCGATCACGGCGGGAAGCGCAATTTTGATCCCCGTTTCCAAGATCAGCTTTGGCCTTGCTTCCGGCGGCGCCGACCTTCCGGCGAAAAATCCGAATCCGAACGGGACCTTCGGCGGCGGCGCGGGCTGCGGCGTGAAGATCGTTCCCGTGGCAATGATCGTGGTGCAGGACGACCGCGTCAGAATGCTGCCCGTCGGCGAGCCTGCAAGCTCTGCGACGGAGCGGATCATCGAGCAGCTTCCGGAGCTGGTGGATAAGCTTACCGACCTGATCCGTGAGCGCAGGACCGATATTTCCGAAATTTAACTGTGTTTTTCATCGACTCGGCAGGGCAAGCTATTGTCGGTGATGAAAATTGAAGCGTAGATTTTTCAGAACGGCAGCCGCTTTTGTCGCTGCCGTCCTTTTCGCGATACCGACGGCGGCTGCGCCGGAGCTTTCCGCAGCGTCCGCGATTTTGATGGATGCGGATACGGGAGCGGTGCTGTACGAGAAAAACGCCGACTGTCCGTCGCTGATCGCCAGCACGACAAAGATCATGACGGCGGTCGTTGCGCTGGAGCACTGCGACCCGGAAGAGCGCTTTACCGTCCCCGAGGCCGCCACGCAGATCGAAGGCTCGTCGATCTATCTGAAGGCGGGCGAGACGGTGACGGTCCGCGAGCTGCTTTACGGCATGATGCTCCATTCCGGCAACGACGCGGCAGTGGCGCTTGCGCTGGCGTGCAGCGGCTCGGTGGAGGAATTTGTGGCGCAGATGAACCTCAAGGCGCAGAAGCTTGGCCTGAAAAATACACATTTTGAGAATCCGAACGGCTTGGACGGCGAAACGCACCGTTCCTCTGCGCGTGATCTTGCGCTTCTGACGCAGTATGCGCTGCAAAACGAGGATTTTCTTGCCATCGTGTCGACAAAGACGATCCGCATCGGGGAGCGCTGCTTTTCCAATCACAATAAGCTTTTGTGGACGCTGGACGGTGCGCTCGGCGTAAAAACAGGCTATACAAAGGCGGCGGGCCGTGTGCTGGTGAGCGCGGCGGAGCGCGGCGGCAGAAGGCTGATCGCGGTGACCGTCCGCGACGGCAACGACTGGCAGGATCACCGTGCCCTCTATGACTTCGGCTTCTCGTTTTATAAACCGCGCGAGATCGTCGGACGCGGAGAGTGCGTCGGCACCCTGACCGCGATGGACGGCTCGAGCGCCGATCTCCGTGCGGACAGCGCGCTGGAATACGCAGCCGCAGACGGAGAAACGCCGCAGATTCAAATTCTTTATCCGAAGCTTGCCTTTTCCGTGGGTGCGGCGGGGAGCTACGCCGGCTGGGCCTGTGTCTATATGGGAACGCGCTGTATCGGAAAGCTCCGCCTCGTCTGGGGCGGGGTCAACAGGGAAGCGGCCGGGTGATTGATGTACGCGGCGCGTCCGACAGAAAGAGGGGAAACATGACGGAACGTCTACAGAAGATCCTGTCTGCGCGGGGCGTTGCGTCCCGACGCGGCGCCGAAAAGCTGATCGAGGCGGGGGCTGTCTGCGTCAACGGCAGAACGGCCTCGATCGGCGACTGCGCAGACCCCGAGAAGGACCGAATTACGGTCAGCGGCCGTCCGCTCCCACCGATGCAGAAGACGGTCTATCTGATGCTCAACAAGCCGCGCGGCTTTGTGACGACGCTTTCCGACGAGCTGGGGAGAAGGACGGCGGCAGAGCTGGTCGATTGCGGGCAGCGCGTGTATCCGATCGGACGTCTCGACCGCGATTCGGAGGGCCTGCTGCTCTTTACCAATGACGGTGCGCTTGCCGACCGCCTGATGCATCCGCGCCGTGAAATTCAAAAGGCTTATGAGGTGACAGTGCGCGGAGCGACGGAAGGATCGGACGCGCTGCTGCTGCGTCCGATCGAATTGGACGGAAGAATGATAAGTCCGCCGGAGGTACGCCTTGTGCGGCAGAGCGGCGATAAGACGACATTTGAGATTGTGATCCACGAGGGCCGAAACCGACAGGTGCGGCGCATGTGCGAGGCGGCGGGACTTCGTGTCGCGCGGCTGCGCCGAGTGCGCGAGGGCAGCTTGACGTTGGGAACGCTTGCGGTCGGCGCGTGGCGATATCTGAGCGACATGGAGGTCGCGGAGCTTCAAAAGGAGGCGGGACTGTGACTGCGGATATTCTTGCCAGCATACATAATAAGCTCGGTGCGTTTTCAAAGGGACAAAAACGCATCGCCGAATACATTCTGAAGGAGTACGACAAGGCTGCGTTCCAAACAGCCGGTGCGCTGGGAAAGACTGTGCAGGTGTCGGAGTCGACCGTGGTGCGGTTCGCGGCGATCTTGGGCTATGACGGCTACCCGGAGATGCAGAAGGCACTTCAGGAGATGGTGCTCAACCGCCTGACCTCCGTGCAGCGCATCGAGGTCGGAGAGAGCCGCATTGCCGAGGGCGACGTGCTCACGTCGGTCCTGCAGGCCGATACCGACCGCATCCGCACGACGCTGGACGAAATAGACCGCAGTGCGTTTGAAGGCGCGGTGGAGGCGCTGCTGAGCTGCCGAAGGATCTACATTCTCGGCGTTCGTTCCTCCTCGGCGCTGGCATATTTTCTGAGCTATTATTTCCACTATATGTTCGACGACGTACGGCTGCTCACCTCCGCTTCGGACAGCGAGATGCTCGAGCAGATCGTGCGTATTTCTCCGAGCGACGTGCTCATCGGCATCAGCTTTCCGCGCTATTCCTCCGCGACGGTACGCGCGATGGAGTACGGACGCAAGGCGGGCGCAACGACCATTGCGCTGACGGACTGTGTGTCCTCTCCGCTGGCCCGCAGCGCGGACTATCCGCTGTGTGCCAAGAGCGGCATGGTTTCTCTGGTCGATTCGATGGTCGCGCCGATGAGCGTGATCAATGCGCTGGTGGTCTGCGTGGCAAAGCGGAGAAAACAGGAGACGGCGCAGACGTTTGAAAAGCTTGAACGCATCTGGGACGCCTGCAACGTTTACGAAAAAATAGACGGATAGCGGCTGGCTGTGCAGACGAACAAGGAGTGACTATGGAAGACAGTATTACGGTCAACGGCAGGCGCTTTCTCATCGAGCGTCTGCTCGGGAAGGGAAAGGGCGGCTATTCCTATCTGGCGCGTGACGGCGAGACGCTGTATGTCGTCAAGCAGATCCATCATGAGCCGTGCGCCTACTATCAGTTCGGAGACAAGCTGGCCGCCGAGCTGCATGACTATGAACGCCTCAAGACGATCGGCGTACCGATGCCGAAGCTCCTGGACGCTGATATCGCCGCCGAGCGTATCCTGAAGGAGTACATCCCGGGTGAAACCGTGTTCGAGCTTGTCCGCTGCGGAAAAATGCGGGAGGCCTATTATCGGCAGATTGAGGAGCTGTGCCGCCGACTCTATGCCGCGGGTACGAATATCGATTATTTCCCGACGAATTTCGTCGTTCGGGAGGAGACGCTGTTTTATGTCGATTATGAATGCAACGATTATATGCAGCAGTGGGATTTCGAGCATTGGGGCGTTCAATACTGGTCGATGACCGATGCCTTTCGCCGATACCTTGCCGAGCGGGAATAGCCGCGTTTTCACTGTGAATTGCGGAAATATAATAAGCTGCCCCGTCGGAGACGGCCCTGCCTGTTCGGCAGACGCGGTTTCCGACGGGGCGGTTTGTACTTTATCGGTCCTTCATATTCTTCTTTGCCGCCGAGAGCATCAGCTTGATGCGGTTGAGCTGATTGACCTCGCTGGCGCCGGGGTCGTAGTCTACCGCGGCAATGTTGCTCTGCGGATACGCCCGCTTCAGCGCCTTGATGACGCCCTTGCCCACGACATGATTCGGCAGACATGCAAACGGCTGAATGCAGACGATGTTCGGCGTTCCGTGCGTGATCAGCTCGATCATTTCACCGGCTAGGAACCAACCCTCGCCGTACTGATTGCCCAAGGACAAAAACGGCTTTGTCATTTCGGCGATTTGGTAAACGGAAAGAGGCGCGTCGAAGCGCTTGCTTTTTTTCAGTGCGTCGGTTGCAGGCTTACGCAGTGCGGCGATCAGCTTGACCGCAGCTTTTGAAATAACGACCGAAGAACGTTTCCCGCCGAGAAATTCCGTCTTATATTCCGAGCCGATCACGCAGTAGTTGAAGAAATCCAGCAGATCGGGGACGACGGCCTCGGCCCCCTCGCGCTCGAGCAGGTCGACAAGGTGATTGTTGGCCATCGGCATATATTTGACCATGATCTCGCCGACGATGCCGACGCGCGGCTTGCGGATGCTTTCGTCGATCGGGAAGGCGTCGAAGGCCTCCACGATCCCACGGCAGACAGCACGGTAACGATACGGCGTTTTGGGATTTGTCAGCGAATCGATGCAGATATCCCGCCATTTGCGGTGCAGCGCGTCCGCCGAGCCGGGCGTCAGCTCATAAGGCCGTACACGGTAGAGACACCGCATGAAAAGGTCGCCGTAGACGATCGACCTTGCGGCGTCCGCGATCAATCCCACGGACGGACGGAAGCCCTCATTTTTCTCCATTCCGTTGGCATTCAGGGAAATGACCGGTATATGCGAATAGCCCGCCTTGTCCAGCGCGCGGCGGATAAAGGAAACGTAGTTGCTGGCGCGGCAGCAGCCGCCCGTCTGCGTCATGATGATCGCCAAGCGGTCGGTGTCGTATTTCCCCGAGAGAACGGCATCCATAAACTGTCCGACCATGGTGATGGACGGATAGCAGGCGTCGTTATTGACGTACTTTAATCCGGCGTTCACGGCGCTTCGATTGTCGTTGTCCAGAATTACCAGATTGTAACCGTGCTTTCGGAATACCGGCTCTAAAATGTCGAAATGGATCGGACTCATCTGCGGGGCAAGGATCGTATAGCCTTCCTCCCGCATTTTCTTTGTAAACTCGGCCCGATGATAGGCATAAGAGAGCTTTGCGTCGGCTTCGTGTGCGGTCTGCCGACGCATATTCATGGCCGAAAGCAGACTGCGGATGCGGATGCGCACCGCGCCGAGATTTGCGACCTCATCAATCTTCAGGAGGGTGTACAGCTTTCCCGATGCCTCCAGAATTTCGTTTACCTGATCCGTCGTGACGGCATCCAGACCGCAGCCGAAGGAATTGAGCTGGATCAGCTCGAGATTTTCATGCCGACAGACAAATTCCGCCGCGTTATACAGCCGCGAATGATACACCCATTGGTCCACGACGCGCAGTGAGCGCGTCGGCGCGGAGCCCAACGGCAGACTGTCCTCGGTAAGGACGGCAAGCCCGTAGGAGGCGATCAGCTCGGGAATGCCGTGGTTGATCTCCGGGTCGATGTGATACGGACGTCCGGCCAGCACGATCCCGCGTTCTCCGGACTGCGCAAGCCGTGTCAAAAGCCGCTCGCCCTCCGCGCGGATATCCGCCTTTGCCCGAAGCTGCTCGGCCCATGCTGCCCGAACGGCGGCGCGGACCTCTCGCGCGGGAATGCCCCACTCCTCGCGGCAGAGCCGCACCAGACGGTCGGCGGCCGTTTTTTCGTCGGTGAGAGCGATAAACGGGCGGATATAACGCACGCTCCCGTCCGTGACGGCCTCCATATTGTTCTTGATATTCTCCGGGTAGGAGACTACGATGGGGCAGTTAAAATGGTTCTGCGCACTCGGCGTTTCCTGATGCTCGTAAAAAACGCACGGATGGAAGATCGTTCCGATCCCCTGATCGATCAGCCATTGAACATGGCCGTGCGCCAGCTTTGCGGGATAGCATTCCGATTCGGACGGAATGGATTCCATGCCGAGCGAGTAGATTTTTCGGCTTGCAAACGGCGAAAGGACGACGCGGAATTTCAGGTGCTGAAAAAAGGTCGCCCAAAAGGGATAGTTCTCATACATGTTCAGCACGCGGGGGATCCCTATCACCCCTCTGACGGCCTCCTGCTCCGAAAGCGGGGCGTAGCCGAATATTCTCTGCCGCTTGTATTCTACGAGGTTGGGGGCCGCTTTTTTCTGCCCGGCGCTGCCGAGCGGCTTTTCGCAGCGATTCCCCGTGATATGGCGTCGATTTCCGTCGAAGGTGTTCACCGTCAGCATACAGCGGTTCGGACAGCCGCCGCAGCGGACGGAGGCGGAGGAGTAGGTGAGCGCTTCAATCTGTGGCAGGGTCAGCATCTGTGTGGGCGTGCCGTTGTAGTCTCTTTTGGCGATCAGCGCCGCGCCGAACGCGCCCATCACGCCGGCGATGTCCGGACAGACCACCTCGGCTCCCGCGATCGTCTCGAACGCGCGCAGAACTGCCCGGTTGTGAAAGGTGCCGCCCTGAACGACGATGTGCTGCCCAAGCTCCTCGGCCGAGGAAAGCTTAATGACCTTGTACAGCGCGTTTTTGATGACGGAATAGGCAAGCCCGGCGGAAATGTCCGAGACGGAAGCGCCCTCTTTTTGTGCCTGCTTGACGTTGGAGTTCATAAAAACGGTGCATCGGGTGCCGAGATCGACCGGATCTTTGGCAAAGAACGCCGTCTGCGCAAATTCCTCCGCGCTGTAGCCGAGAGAGTTTGCAAAATTCTCGATAAAGGAGCCGCACCCGGAAGAACAGGCCTCGTTGAGCATGATGCTGTCCACCGCTCCGTTTTTCAGTCGGATGCACTTCATATCCTGCCCGCCGATATCCAGCACGCAGTCTACCTCGGGGTCAAAAAAGGAAGCCGCGGTGCAGTGCGCGATGGTCTCGACCTCGCCCTCGTCCAGCGAAAAGGCGGATTTCAGCAGTGCCTCTCCGTAGCCGGTAGAGCAGGAGCGCACGATCCTCGCACCCTCCGGCAGCTCCTTCCGCAGTCGGGCGATGCCTGCCTTTGCCGCTTCGATAGGGCTGCCGTTGTTATTCGTATAGAAGGAATACAGCAGCTCACCGTTTTCGCCGATCAGGGCCATTTTGGTGGTCGTCGAACCCGCGTCGATCCCCAGAAAACAGTTGCCGCGATAGGAGGCCAGCTCGCCCCGCGCAACGGATGCCTTGCCGTGACGGGCGCAGAAGCGCGCATATTCCGCTTGATCTGCAAAGAGAGCCGGGAGACGCGGCATCTCAAAGAAGAGCGCGACACCGTCCTTCAGGCGCTCGATCAATGCGTCGATCGGTACGGCATCGGCTTCGTCCTCTTCCATCGCGGCGCCCATCGCGGCAAAAAGGTGCGAGTCGGGCGGGTCGACGGTCGTTTCCTCCGTCAGACGCAGGGTCCGAACGAACGCTTTTTTCAGCTCCGGGAGGAAATGCAGCGGGCCGCCGAGAAATGCCACGCAGCCCCGGATCGGCTTTCCGCAGGCGAGGCCGGAGATCGTCTGGTTGACGACTGACTGAAAGATCGAGGCGGCAAGGTCGGCCTTTGTGGCGCCCTCGTTGATGAGCGGCTGAATGTCCGTTTTGGCAAACACGCCGCACCGTGCGGCGATGGGGTAGAGCTGCCTGTAATGCGCGGCCTCTCGATCCAGCCCGGCGGCATCGGTTTGCAGGAGAGCCGCCATCTGGTCGATAAAGGAGCCGGTCCCGCCTGCGCAGACGCCGTTCATCCGCTCCTCCAAGCCGCCTGTAAAGTAAATGATCTTCGCGTCCTCGCCGCCCAGCTCGATCGCGACATCGGTCTGCGGCGCGCGCTTTTTCAGCGCGGCGGCGACGGCGACGACCTCCTGAACGAACGGGATCGCCAGCGCTTTTCCGAGATTGATGGAGCCGGAGCCGGTAATACGGATCAGCAATTCGCATTCGCCGACGGCGGCCTTGGCCTCCGTCAACAGAGCCGTAAGGGTCTCCTGCGTATGCGCCTGATGACGCCTGTATTCGCCGTAGAGAATTTTGTCGGCATCGTCGAGTATTACAAGCTTGACGGTCGTGGAACCGATGTCGATCCCGGCGCGGTATTTCTTCATGTATGACCCTCCTGCGATTGAAAAAAGAAGCTGATAAGGTGCCGATCGTTAAGAAAACGCGCCTTAAACAGGAATCTGATGAAAAAACGAAAACATGCAATGCCTTTATGACCGCCGCCGCGGCGTAGGCGGATCGGAATAACGATTTTTGCTCAGGTATTCGTATTACGAAGACGAGGTTCTTTCTGCGAGACTTTCCCTTAGAGCGCTTTGTATCACGCTGCTCAGAACGTGCGTGTTCGAGGACTTTACCTCGTCGGCCGGGATCACCCGCACGATATCCAGATATACGTCGGAACGACGGCGAAGAACATTTTTATGTATCTGCTCGGTCCCGCTGACGGCCATCACCGCAATGGGCGTGCCGGCCTTTTGTGCAATGCGGAAAACACCGTCATGAAACGGAAGCAGCTCGCAGCTCTTGCTGCGAGTGCCCTCCGGGTATACGCCGATGGAAACCTCGCCGCTTTGCAGCAGCGCGGAGGCCTTGACGACGGTGTCGAATGCTTTGCGCGGGTTTTCGCGGTCAATGACCAGAAAACAGCATTTCCGGATAAAACGTCCGAAAAAGGGGATCTTGAAATTCTCCTTTTTGGACAGAAACGCGATCTCCCACGGCCTGAGCGTAAGCCACTGGACGATCGGGTCGAAATTGGAGCGATGGTTCCCGACGAACAGCAGTCTTTGGCCCTCCGGGAGCTTTTCTGTCCCGGTAGTATGTACCCGTACTCGCAGCAGCTTTAATGCAGCGGCCGAGGCGCTGTAGAGCAGAGCGCGGTAGAAACGGCTGTTATGGGGATAGGTCTTTTTCGGGTCGACGAACAGACTGCAGATCGCAAGAAAACAAATGTACAGCAGCAGGACCGCGAGAACCCCGAGCAGGATATACAAAAGGACCATTTCTTACCTCCCTGTATCGCTGCGCCGCTAAACGGCCGGAATGATGCGCCGCTCGGATGCGGTGAAGCGGCTCGTGCCGTCGGACAGAACGGAATAGGCCGTCGTGTTCGGAAAGGTCTCTCCGTCTACTTGGAGCGGGGCGGGACGGTCAAAGCCTACCCGGATCGAGCTGCCCTCCAAAATCGTCATGTGCTTTTTATACTTTGTGTGTTTCCCCCTGAAAATGGAGGGAAAGATCATCAGTGCGCGGAGCTTGCCGACGCCGTGAAATACCACAAGAGAGACTTTCCCGTCTCTTCGCAGCCGATCCTGCTCGGGCGCGGCCATCATCCCGCCGCCGTAGAATCTGCCGTTCATTACCGTCGCCAGCCATACCCTTCTGAAGGTGTACGGTCTGCCGTCGACGCTCACCGAAGCCGTTCGCGGCTTATAGTGAAACAGCAGGCTCCTGACGGCGATCTTTGCATAGTTGAGCGGCTTGAAGCGTTCGCTTTCTTCGTTTTTTTCGCGCAGCATATCTCCGAACTCGCAGCAATATCCGTCGATGCCGAAGCCGACATTGTTGAGGAATAAATGCCGCTCTCCCTTCACGTTTACGCACGGGAGCTTTTTGAAATACGGGTTAATGCAGACCGGAGATTCGGAAAAGGGCTTTTGACGGATATCCCGCGCAAAATCGTTGCCGATGCCGGTCGGGAAATAATACAGCTCGTTTTTAATGTCGATCCCCTGCACACCGTTGGCAAAGTGGTTCAGCGTGCCGTCTCCGCCGCAGAGGATCACGGCGGCATCCGGTTCCAGTCCGTCGAAAAAGGTCCGGTAGCGGGAGATACGGCAGATATTGATGGCAACGGCGTCGTGCCGGGAGGCCCGCAGGGCTTTCAGCGCGGCTTTTGCTTCCGGGCCGCCGGAATAGGGGTTATAGAGTATGTACGTTACCGCCATCATACGGCTCCTTTCCGAAAGCGCTTTTTGTTCAGTGCGCGCTCAGGGTGAATTTTGATTCTGTGCCCGCCATGAGGCGCTTGAAGTTTTCGCGGTGCCGCAGCGCCACGAAGACGACCATTGCCGTGTTCAATAAAACTGCGGACAGCGGCGCACGGAACAGCAGCAGAAGCAGCGGGCTGCACAGGGTGGCCGCGACCGTTGCCAGCGACATATACTTTGTCGTGAGCAGCAGCACGACCATGACCACGGTAACGATCAGACCGACCCGCCAATCCGTCACCCAAACGGTCGACAGACTGACGAGAAAGCCCTTTCCGCCCTTGAACCGATACCAGACCGGGTAAGCGTGTCCGAGAACCGCGAAAAGACCGGTGAAGGCTGCGCCGATCTGATAAAGTCCCATGCGCAGCTCAAACACCTGTGCGAAAAGCAGAACGACCAGCGCGGCCTTGAGCAGATCGAGCGCAAGAACAAACCATGCCCATTTGTTTCCGAAACAACGCTTAAAGTTTGTAAATCCCGGATTTTTGCTTCCGCAGGTACGAATATCCGTTTTATAGATCGCCTTTGAGAATGTGATCGCCGGGTTCCAGCCGGAGATCAGATAGGCGGCAAGCGCCCCGGCGATATAAAGCCATATCTCCACAGCGGCCCCTCCTTTATTCCAAGATCAGGATGTAGTCGTATATCTCCTGCATCCCGTCGATCAGATACAGCTCCTTGCCGGGGTACTGCGCGAGGAGCTTATCTCTGAGCGCTTCCGCTTCGGCGCGATCGACCTCGCGACCGCGAAGCAAAAGACAGATGTCGTGTGCGGAAAAGTCCGTTTTTTCTGCCGTGCGGCATACCGTCTCAAAACGGGAGCTGCCCGAGGCGAGGATGTTCTTGCCCACGAAGCCGATATACTCCCCGACATGTACGCCCTCCGCGTCGCGGACGCTCTTCGAGACCTCGGCCGTAATTACGCCGTCCATTGCCTCGGTAAGCTCGGAAACGATCTGTTCTGTGTCGCCCGAGTCTGCCGAGAACATGGAAAGCGCCGCGTAGCCGTCGCCGATAGTGCGGCTGTCGATCACGCGGACATCGGCGTCGGCGTACATACCGGCGGCCTGTCGGGCGGCGAGAATGATGTTTCCGTTATTCGGCAGAACGAGGATCGTCTCCGCGTTTACCTGCGCAAACGCCTCCAGAAAATCCTCGGCGGAGGGGTTCATGCTCTGACCGCCGTCTACGATCACGTCCGCGCCGCATTCGGTAAACAGCGCCTTGATCCCGTCGCCCGAAGCTACGGCAACGATGCCGTAGGGCTTGCGTTCGCTTTTCGGGCCTGCGGAGGGGTTGCTGTCGTTCTGGGTGATGTTGTTGTGCTGAAGCGACATGTTTTCGATCTTGACTTTCAGAAATTCGCCGTATCTCTGGCAAAACGCCAATACGCGATCCGGCGTCATTGTATGAATATGTATCTTCACAATGCTGCCTGTTTTAAATGTGACGACGCTGTCGCCGATGCCCTTGAGATAATCCGTCAGCATACCGACCTCAAAGGCCTCTATGTCTGTTTTGCAGCGCTGCAAACGAAGCAGCAGCTCGGTGCAGTAGCCGTATTCAAGCACACTGTCCTCGGTGAAGCGGCTTAGATCGATCTCCTGAGCTGCCGACGCGGCGGGGGTAAGCGTCTCGGCTTCTTCCGTGTCGGAAAAGGCATTGAGCATTCCCTCCGCAATATAGATAAGACCCGCTCCGCCGGAATCCACAACGCCCGCCTTCTTTAACACGGAAAGCATTTCCGGGGTCTTTTCCAGCGTGCGCTTGGCCTCCACCAGAAAATCGCGCAGCAGACCCTCGGGAGAAGGGGCGGCCTTTTCAGCGGCGTACTGCGTTGCGCAGCGCATAACGGTGAGCATTGTTCCCTCCGTCGGTTCCATGACCGCTTGGTAGGCGTGCTCGGTCCCGCGCCGGAGCGCTTTGACCAGCGCTTCGCCGTCGGCCTCGTCAATGCCCTCCAGACCGTCGGCGATTCCTTCAAAGATCTGCGACAGGATAACGCCGGAATTACCACGTGCACTGAGCACCATCCCGTCGGAGATCCGCCGCGACATTTCGGAGACGGAACCGATGTCCGCGCCGATCCTGTCCACACCACCGATCGAGGTCATGAGCATATTGTCGCCTGTATCGCCGTCCGGAATCGGAAATACGTTCAGGTCGTTGATCGTCTGCACATGTGCGCGCAGATTTGCCGCACCGGCGCGAACCATCCTTGCTAATAAAACACCGTTAATCGTCTGTATCTGATCCATTCTGATCGTTCCCTTTCTCTTTGGTGGCAGGAGAAGTGTCACCCTGCGACGGGCGACGGCTTTCCTGCAAGCGGGTAAATCACTTTTCTTCCGCTACATAGGTGACGGGCTTGCCGAATGCCCACACGCCGATCGTGTCAGGGCCGACGGAGGCTCCGACGATGGGGCCGATATAGCCGACGGAAATGTCCTTGCACTCGATCTCACTGCGGATGCTCTGCTTCAGCTCCTCGATCTCGCTCTCCTGACAATCTCCGTGCGCGATATAGATCGTCTGTTCTTTCGCGTCGACAATGTTTTCCTTCAGCAGCCTGACGATCTCGCGAAGCGAATTTTGACGGCCCTTGACCTTTTTAATCGCAGCCTGTGCGCCGTTTGCGTCGGCGACCAAGATCGGCTTGATGCCCATGAGATTGCCGAAGAAAGCGGACGACGCGGAAACGCGTCCGGATTTTTTCAGATGCTCGAGCGTATGTACGGTCACAAATTGCTGAACGGTCTTGCGAATGCTCATAATGTGATTGTAGATATCTTCCGCGCTCTTGCCCTGTGCGGCCAGCTTTGCGGCTTCCATGGCGAGCATACCCTCTCCGATGCTGGCGTTCAAAGAGTCGATGCAGTAAACGGAGGCCTCCGGATACTGCTCAAGCAGCTTCTTTGCCGTCACATAGCCGGTGTTTACCGAGCCGCTTTGCTTGGAGGAGCAGGCAATATAGACAATGTCGAAGCCGGCTTCCAGATACTTGGTGAATACGTTGTTAAATTCCTCGACCGAGACCTGTGCCGTGGTGATGCGCTTGCCGCCGCGAATCGTTTCGTATAGTCTGTGCGCTTCGGCAGGACTCCAGGTAAGGAGTGCCGGAGCTTCCTTTCCGTCCTCAATCGTGGACATTTTGGCATAGTCGATATCGTATTTTTCAAGCTGCTCCGCGCTCAGATCGGCGCAGGAATCCGTAATGATCTTAACTTTTCTCATGATAATAGCTCCTTTACATCTGCAATTGTTTTGATACGGTGTTTTCCGTTGCGGCGGGGGATGGGAGATCGCGGCGAATGCCGCGGGCAGGAAAACGAGGCCCCCGGAAATGTCCCTTTTTCGACATTTTGCGCAAGCACTCTAGCAGACGATTCTAAACTGAAACGAAACTGCACGGGCCGATCTTATCCGTAAAATCGGTGCGGGGATATCGGAAAGCAGTACCGCCGCCGAACAGATATTGACACGTTTGACCGAATCCTGTAAAATATCCGTGCGGCTGAAAGAACGGGACAGCCCGAACGGTTTATTTTCGGTTTATCATGCGGCGGTATGCTGTCCCAAAACCGCGCGGGAGGATATTTTATGTTTCACATTCTCGTTGTTGACGACGATAAGCACACCAGAATGCTGCTACGGGCCGTGCTCGAGGGCGCAAATTATACCGTAACGACGGCGGCGGACGGCGAAGAGGCATTGCAGGTGCTGGATAAAACGCATATCGATCTGGTCGTGCTGGATATCATGATGCCGAAAATGGACGGATATGAGTTTACGGAGCTGATCCGCGAGACGGATAACACGCTGCCGATCCTGATGGTAACGGCAAAGCAGCTTCCGTCCGACGAGAAAAAGGGCTTTCTCGTGGGAACGGACGACTATATCACGAAGCCGATTGACGAAGAAAAGCTGCTTCTGCGCATCAAGGCGCTGCTTCGGCGCGCGCAGATCGTCAGTGAACGGAGAATCACGGTCGGGAACGTCGTTCTGGACTACAATTCCTTTACGGTCACAAGAGGGGAGGAGCGGCAGGAGCTGCCGCAGAAGGAGTTTATGCTCCTGTACAAGCTCCTGTCCTATCCCGGACAGATCTTCACGCGCATACAGCTTATGGACGAGATCTGGGGGACCGACAGCGAAACGGGCTGGGAAACCGTGACGGTCCATGTCGGGCGGCTGCGTAAGCGCTTCGAGGGCTGGGACGAATTTGAGATCGTCGCCGTTCGGGGACTTGGCTATAAGGCGGTGAAAAAGGTGTGAATAAAGGTACGCGAAAGGGAAAGCTTGCGCTGGCGCTGCTGATCTCGGGAATCGTTTTTATCGCGATCATGGTCGTTATACTGCTGACGATCGGCGTTGTTTACGGCTTGGCACAGCTCGGCGTGATCGAAAATGCCGACGGGCAAGGCTCTCCCGAGTTTTTGAGATTCTTTATCTATGCCAGTCTGGTTATCGGCTTTCTGCTGGCGTTCCTGACCGGCAAGATAACGCTGCGCCCGATCAAGCGCTTGGTCAATCAGCTCGATCGGCTCGCAAACGGCGATTTCAAGGCCAGACTGCATTTCGGCAGACCGATCGGGGCGCATCCGACCTTCAAGCAGGTCGAAAACAGCTTCAACCGCGCCGCGCAGGAGCTGGAGCACACCGAGATGCTTCGCAGCGATTTCATCAACAATTTTTCTCACGAGTTCAAAACGCCGATCGTTTCCATCGCGGGATTCGCTAAGCTCCTGCGGCGCGGAAACCTTACCGAAAAACAGAAGGAGGAGTATCTTGAGGTCATAGAGGAGGAATCTCTGCGTCTCTCCGCAATGGCCAACAACGTACTCAGCCTGACGCGCGTGGAGAGTCAGACGATCCTTACGGACGTTACGCGCTTTAACCTCTCCGAGCAGATCCGCGGTGCGGCGCTGCTGCTTGCGGAAAAGTGGACGCCCAAGAATATCAGCATGGAAATGCAGTTCGGCGAACAACTGATCTCGGCGAACGAGGAGCTGCTGAAGCAGGTCTGGATCAATCTGCTGGATAACGCGATCAAGTTTTCAAGGCCGAACGGAACGGTATTTGTCGATATTTCCGAAGAGGGCGCTTGGATCACGGTGTCCGTCGCGAATCAGGGAAAGGATATTCCGAAGGACCGCATCACCCATATTTTCAATAAATTTTATCAGGCGGATGAGTCTCATTTTTCGGAGGGAAACGGCATCGGCCTTGCCGTCGTAAAAAAAGTGTGTGAATTACATAACGGACGGGTGTTTGCGAAAAGCGAGGACGGAACGACGACCTTTACCGTTCTGCTGCCGAAGAAGCAGAAGGGATGATTGTGCTCCGAAAGCAGCAGGGAAGAGGCGGACCGCTTCTGCTTATATAAAAGATGAGGTCCGAGGCATTATGCCTCGGACCTTGTATTAAAGGTGTGTTCAAAAAACGCCTGCCGCGTCGACAAGCCAGCCGAGCAGTCTGGAAAGTGCGAAATAGCCCGCCGCGAAGCCGGGAATCAGGATCAGAATGCCGAGCAGATTCAGCTTGAACGCGAATGTCTGGAAAACCGTCGTGAAGAAGGTAATTACCCATGCGGCCATGGTAAGGACGGCCAGCACGTCGAAAACCGCAAAGTGGATGAGCGACAGAAATACCGACAGTGCCATCAGCGTGACCGGGAAGACGGCGTTTACGCCGAGTGCGGCCACGACCTCACGCACATCTACCCGCATCCTCGACACGGAGGTCAGCGCGTAGAACAGCGCAACGGTCAGAAGCATGGCAAGCAGCGGGGCAAAGAAGCCGACGATCAGCCAGCGCGGAGCGACGGCGGCAAATCGGGTGTCGACATAGCGCAGAGTAAAGGAGAGCGTGGAAAGCATACTGAACAGGACCGCCAGCAGCAGAACGCTGATCCCTGCGGACATGTCGCGGCGTTCCGCCGCCAAACGGCTCGTGCCGACCGGATTGCGCCAGTAGCGCAGGAACAGCTTGGCGATGCGCTTGAACGCGCCGACGATCGGTCCGGACGGACGCTCGAAGGGACGGCTGCGTCTGCGGGTGCAGGGACATATTCCGTCTGCGGGAAGCGGTCTGCCGCATTTTTTACAATATTCCGTCATTTCTCAGTCCCTCCGGCTTTATTTTAAGATGCATGAATGCGTTCAATCGGGCATTCGTATCGGACGCCTGCCAATTTCTGCATCGATTATAGTTGCCTTTTCCTGCGGTGTCAATCTTTTTTCGCAAAAAACGCCCTTTTCCCCCTTTTCAGAACACATAATTCCTGCTATAATATGACTAAATGCTTACATCGGAGCCTGCAAAGGGCCTCCGCGCATGATCGGCCTTTCTTGCGAGAGACGAGAATGCTTCCTGCCGATCAATGCTGTTTGCATGGTGCGGAATAAACTGAACGAGAGGTGTGTACATGAAGCGTATTGCCTGCTTGCTTCTGTGTTTGATCCTCCTCTGCGGCCAGGCGCTTGCCGCGCAGGAGGACGCAACGCTCGAGAAACAGATCGAAGATTTTCGCCGTGACCACGGACTGACGGAAGAAAATTTTGCGTTTTCCTTTTATAATATCGATACTGCGGCGCAGGTCAGCTTCAATGCGGACGCTTTTCTGCCCGCCGGGAATGTCTGGACGCTTCCGCTTCACATGTATTATTACGAGCAGGAGGAGCTGGGCGCGTTTGATCCGCCGCCTGACGACCCGGAATACGTCTTTACCATCGGCGGCCGTACCTTGGAGGAATGCCGCTACCGCAGTATTATTCTGAACGACGACGATACCTCTGCGCAGATGCGCGACGATCTCGGAAGTCCGCTGCAATACCGCGTGCTGATTAACGAGCGCTACGGCGGCTATGCGGCGGAAAAGCTGCCGGAGAGCTATCTGAACGACGGCCGCTACAGCGCGGCGTTTTTGATGAACTGCCTGCGCTATCATGCCGCAAAGACAGAGCTGTTTCAGGGAATGATGGCGAATTTCCGCATGGTACAGACCGCCGACGGCATCGGTGGGATCAACCGAAGCTACAATCTGTCGCACATTCGCGGCGAAGAGGACGGCTGGATCTGCGACGTCGGTCAGGTCAACGCGCCGCAGCCGTTTTTGCTGGCGGCGTTTGCGTCCGAGAGCGTCGGCGGCGATGAGCTGATCGCCGAGCTGTGCGAGCTGTTCTGCGGGTATGTCGAAGAGCAGTCCGGTACGATCGTTCCGACGGAGACCGTCCGGTATTCGGGACAGAGCCGTTCGGATTCGGATTTTACGCCGTCGGCGGTCGATCCGAATGACAACAGCGAGCTGATGCATTGGTTGACCATTGCGCTTTCCGTGACCGTTGCGATCGGTATTACGGTCGCGGTCGTATGCCTGATCGTCAAGTACCGTCGGGAGCACATCATATAGCTGTGCGATACATATTGAGAATATAAACTGCCGAGGGCGAAGCATAAACGCCCTCGGCAGTTTGTTATTGTTTATACTAGGGAACCTCTGAATAAATCGTCTGCGGCGCTCAGCGGGCCTTTTGCCCCAACTTATCGGTTTGAAAATCTTGAAATACACAAAGTATTCCTGCGATTTCCAAACCTCAATTTGGAACAAAATCCCTCGCTGACCACTCTTGCGATTTAATCAGAGGTGCCCTAGAATCTGTTAAAAAGCTTGAAAAGCTTTTTATAGCGCCAAGGGCGCGTCAGATTCTGCATGAGACGGCGCAGCGTGCTTTCGCACGATGCGAGTGTGCGTAGCACACGGGATTCTTGATTAAATCTTTTAATCAAGAATCAGTATTACAATGCGCTTTTTCCGCGCGCGATAAACTGACCGCCGCGATCCTCGAGCACCTTGCCCTCGTCTACCGCAAGCGTTCCGCGCAGCCATACCTGTGCGATGCGGCCGGCGACCTCAAAGCCCTCGTAGGGCGCATAGTCGACATTTGCGATCTGATCCTTCGCCGTGATCCGAGACGTTCCGTTCGGATCGTAGACGACGATATCTGCGTCCGCGCCCTCGGCAAGCTGACCCTTGCGCGGGAATGCGCCGTAGAGCTTGGCGGGCGCTTCCGAAAGAACCTCGACCATCCGCTCGGCGCTGATGCGTCCGGCAGCGACGCCGTAGGTATACATCAGCACACCGCGTGTCTCTACGCCGGGCATTCCGCCGGGGATCTTCGTAAAATCGTCTCTGCCCGCGTCCTTCTGCTTTAAGGTGAAGCTGCAATGATCGGTCGAAACGGTCTGAATCTCGCCGTTTTCCAACGCATCCCAGAGCGCTTCGTTGTCCAGCTTCTTCCGAAGCGGCGGCGCACAGACATATTTTGCTCCCGCGAAGTCGGAAAGACTGTAGCGGGAATCGTCCAGAAGCAGATAGTGCGGACAGGTCTCGACGTAGAACTTCTGCCCGCGCGCACGGGCGGCGCGCACCTCGCTCAGACCGGCCTCGCTGGACAGATGCACGATCACGACCGGAACGTCCGCGACCTTGGCCATTTTCAGCAGACGGCTGATGGCCTCCGCCTCAAGCACGGACGGACGGCACTGCGGATGGGCGGCGGGGGAAAGCTCGCCGGCCGCCTTCTTTTCGGAGATCAGCGCATCGATCACACCGGCGTTTTCGCAGTGCACCCCGGCAATACCGCCAAGCTCCTTCAGCTTTTGCAGCGCCTTGAACATTGCCTCGTCGCCGATCATCATGGCCGGATAAGTCATGTACATTTTAAAAGAGCTGACACCCTGCTCGAACATTTTCGGAAGCTCGGCAATGATGCTTTCATTCCAATCGTCAATGGTCATGTGGAAGCCGTAGTCGCACGCGGTGCGGCCGTCTGCCTTCTTGTGCCACAGGTCAAGACCGTATTGCAGCGATTCGCCCTTGTTCGGGCAGGCAAAGTCAATGACCATGGTCGTGCCGCCGCGCAGCGCGGAGCGTCCGCCGGTATAAAAATCGTCGGCCGTCGTGGTGTTGCACACGTCGAGGTCAAAGTGGGTATGCGCGTCGATGAAACCGGGGAAGAGCAGCTTGCCGCTGACATCGACAAGCTCGGCCTCGGGACAGGTCAGCGAAGCGCCGATTTTTACGATCTTCTCGCCGTCGACAAGGAGATCGGCTGTCTGACGGCCGTGCGCGTTTACGATGGTGCCGCCCTTGAAAAGCTTTTTCATAAAGAGAGTCAACTCCTTTTTCCAATCTATCCGGCAGCGCCGCACATGCACCGTCGGCCCCGGCGGGATTTTCGCGTGCTTCGGACCTTGTTTCGGTGCGGGCGTCCGCAATAATGCGTTCGCACGGTGATACGGGGTACCGTATTTTTATTCTATCACGTTTTTCACGAAAAAGAAATAGTCGACGCCGCTCCGACGGATTTTTTTGCCCTGCTTTCCGCAGAAAAAGCGGAAACAGAAATAATTCGGAGGCGGGGCGTGTCCTTTTGCACCGTACGCGGCAAAACTTCCTTCGGCAGGAACCGACGCGCTTTTGCGGAAGCTGCCCGTTTCCGCGCGCGGCTGTCGAAGCTTGGCGTATGAAATATCTGGTAAACGGGCGGATTTTGTGATTCAATGGTGTTGGAGGGGATGAAAATGTCACAAAAACAGTTGGTCGCCGATCGGAGCTTCGTCAGCGAGAACGGCAGACGCGGCCGCCTGCGGTACTATCTGCTCAGCGAATCGGGAGGGCTGTGCGACGCGTTCGGCGCGGAGGTCGTGCTGATCCGACGGCGTGAGCGCCAGAGCGCGGCGGTTCGGCGCTTCACCACGTCGCGAAGCAGAATGGAGGATATTTTGCGGCTTTTGGCGCGGAATACCGTAACGCCGTGTACTTTTCGGGAGATCATGAAGGACATCTCCCGCAAAAGTTGAAAAAAAGATGGACATTTTGTAATTCTTTTGCTAAAATAAACAACATATAGGGTTGCTTCGGCCGAAACGATACGGTGTTTTCCGCAATACCGCCGCTTTTGTGCCGAACGATCAAAAAAGGAGAGATTACAATGAAATGCCCGTATTGCGGCTATCAGGAAAGTAAAGTTGTGGATTCCCGCCATTCCGACGACGGCATGAGCATCCGCCGCCGCCGCGAATGCCTGTCCTGCCAAAAGCGCTTTACGACCTACGAGACGGTGGAAAGCCTGCCGATCGTGGTGGTCAAGAAGGACAACAGCCGCGAACCGTTTGACCGCAACAAGATCCTGCGCGGCATGGTCCGCGCATGCGAAAAGCGGCCGGTCAGCATGGCCGATCTGGAGTCGGCGGTGACGGAGATCGAGCAGATCGTGCAAAATTCGCTCGAACGCGAGGTCCCGACCGGGAAAATCGGCGAGCTGGTCATGGAGCGGCTCAAGCCGCTTGACGAGGTGGCCTATGTGCGCTTTGCGTCGGTCTATCGGCAGTTTAAGGACATCAACAGCTTCATGCACGAGCTGAACAAGATATTGGAGGAGAAATGAAGCGGCTGATCCAAATTTTAGCGGTGATCCTGTTGATCCTTCTGGTCGCCGTGATGCTGATAAACTTCGGCGTTTTTGACGGAAAAAAGGAAGAACCCACCACGCAGAGCACCACGGAGGCGGAGACCGACGAGCCGACGACGCAGGCGCCTACCGAGCCGCCGACGGAGCCGCAGCCCGTCTTGGAGGAATGCGGCGAGCGCTATGTCCTGAACGGAACGGAGCTGACGGTCTACACGCTCGACGGTACGGTCGTAACGCCCGCAGACGAGCTGATCCAAGCCGCCGGGCTGGACTATGACGGCGCGGCTTCCAAGGAGGATAAGGCGCTTGCGGAGATCGCCGACAGCGGACTGTCCGCAGTGATCGGCGGAAAGACCTATGACACCGTTGCGGACGATCGGCTGTATCTGCCGCTGGCGGAGGTCATGGAGACGTTCGGTTATCCTGCCTATGAGCTCGACGGCGTGACCTATTATACCCCCGCCGCACGGCGCTTCGAGATTCCGGAGGATGTGAATGTTCCCGTTCTGATGTATCATGCGGTCAGCGACGATATGTGGGGCATCAACGAGCTGTTCGTCAGCCCGGACAGCATGGACGAACAGCTTGCCTACCTTGCGGAGAACGGCTACGAGACGATCTGGTTTGAGGACCTTGCGCACATTGAGGACTTTGAAAAGCCCGTCATCCTGACGTTTGACGACGGATACGACGACAACTATCTGGAGCTGCTGCCGCTTCTGCGGAAGTATCAGGCCAAGGCAACGGTATTCGTGATCGGAAACGCGCTGGGGATGCAGCACAAGATGACCGAGGAGCAGGTGCGCGAAATGGCGGATTCCGGTCTCGTATCCATCCAGAGCCACGGCTATACGCACGGGGATATGGACGCGATGGATGCCGATACGCTGGATTACGAGCTGGACGAGTCCAAGAAGGTCATTACCCGCGTGACGGGCAGAGAGCCTTATGTTCTCTGCTATCCGACGGGGAAATACAGCAGCACGACACTGGAAATCGCACCGAAATACTATGCCTTCGGCATCAAGATGGTCGGCGGCCTCTATAACACCTCCGACGATCCGTTCTTGGTAAATCGCTACTATGTGTCGCGCTACACGGATATCTACACCTTCGCTTCGTATTTAACGGCGGCGGGGACCTGATACCGACCGAGGTCGGAGCGCAAATGATCCCGCTTTGCACCTTGCGGAAGACGGCAGTGTGCAGAGCGGGATACCTTTTTTCGGATAAATGTAGTATTTTATCGAAAAATAGCGCAAAAAAGAACGTTAAAATTGAAAAAATACTTGCGACAGCGATTGACAAGTATCGTTAAACGGTATACAATTAATTCATCGTCGAATCGTGCCGCCTGCGCATTGCGTCGGCGCACTGGAAAAACAATACTGGAGGGAGATCGCAATGTCGGAAATGCCTCGCTACGACACGCTGACGCTTTGCTCGGACTATCGATTTATCCGCGTTGTCAGTAAGGACGGCGTGTTTTATGATCTGGTGCGGAAATGGGGCGCACGGGACCACGCGTTCCGTCTCAAGCAGGAATACCCGGATGCGCAGAGCGTGGGACGGGCCTTTGTGCCGCCCTGTGTTTTTCGCGATTATACGGAGCTGGACGGACCGGAAAACTATCGCCGCGCCGCTTGGAAAAACGGCGTGCAGTTCTATTTTCCGCTGAGTGAGGCAGACAAGCGTCTGCTTCGCCGATAGGGCGGCCTTATTCGAGCGCGGCGATCGTGCCGCCGCCCAGAACGATATCTCCGTCGTACAGCACGGCCGCCTGGCCCGGCGTTACGGCGCGCTGCGGCTCGTCAAAGCGGAGCACGACGCTGCCGTCCTCCTGCGGGAATGCGGTCGCGGGCTGCTCGGGCTGCCGGTAGCGGAGCTTTGCTCTGCAGCGGGCCGCGCCGGTCGGCGCCTGACCGCTGATCCAGTTAAAATCCGTAACGGTCAATTCCCGACGGTACAGATCCGCTTCCTCTCCGAGCACGACGGTGTTATTCTCCGCGCACAGGCGGCAGACATAGCGCCTTTCGGGAAGCGAAAGCCCCAGCCCACGGTGCTGTCCGACGGTATAGCGGATCAGGCCGTTGTGCCTGCCGATGATCCGACCGTCTGCGGCGACGAAATCGCCCTGCGCCGCCGGATGCCCGGTATACAGCTCGATCACCCGTGCATAGTCGCCGTCCGGAACAAAGCAAATGTCCTGACTGTCCGGCTTCTGTGCGTTGACCAGTCCGCACTGTGCGGCAATGCGGCGTGTTTCGCTCTTGTGCAGCGAGCCGAGCGGAAACAGCGTATGCGCAAGCTGCTCCTGCGTCAGCGCGTAGAGCACATAGCTCTGATCCTTTGAAAAATCGAGCGCCTTTTTCAGCAGATATTTGCCGTCCTGCTGCTCGATACGCGCGTAGTGACCGGTGGCGATCCGATCGCAGCCGAGCAGCGCCGCGCGGCGATACAGCTTGTCGAATTTCATATAACGGTTGCAGTCAATGCAGGGATTCGGTGTCAGGCCGCGGCAGTAGCTGTCAACGAATTTCGCGATCACCTTTTCGCGAAAATCGTCGGAAAAATTAAAAACATAATACGGCATACCGAGCCGATAGGCGACGCTTCGCGCGTCCTCCACATCGTCGAGCGAGCAGCAGGTACGCGTCGGCGCCGCACCGACGTCCTCGTTGCGGTACAGCTTCATCGTGCATCCGATGCAGTCGTTTCCCGCATCGGTCAGGAGCTTCGCGGCGACTGCCGAATCGACGCCGCCGCTCATGGCGATCAAAACTTTCATCAGAGAATGCTCCAAAAAAATCGTATTCATAATACCAACCTACTCGGCAGGTACTCTGAATACGATTATAGCACATTCGGCCCGGCTGTCAAGGGCTACAGAAGCAGCAGACTGAGCGCCATCAGCGCCGCGCCCGCCGCGATGCAGCCCAGCGTGACAAAATGCCCGAAGTACTGATGCAGCCATGCGGCGATGATATTGAAAATGCCGATCCCCATAACAAAGCCGCCGAGACAGCCCGGAAGCAGCCAATACCCGGCATCGGGACGGAAACGGAGCACGATCACTGCAAACAGCAGCACCGGAGAGATCAGAGCGATCAGCCCGACGGTGAGCAGAAGACCGTAAAGCTTCGGGTGCGCACTGCGAAACTCTATGTCCGAGGCGGGACTGAACCAAAACAGGATGCTCTCGGCGTCGGGAAGACGCCAGTAAAAAACAGGATGCAGCCTGCCGTCGGCGGGCGGTATTTTGACCGACGCGGACGCGCGGCGGGTCTTCTTTTCCTTGCGCTTTTCGGTGAGCGTGACGGCGGGAAGCTTCGGCTTGTTCAGTCCCGTGAGCTTTTGCACGGTCGGGAGCTCGTAGGCGGGAAACAGCAGCGCGAAGCGTTCGCCGTCGTGCACCAGCTCGAGCGCACAGCAGAACTGCAGACCGACACCCAAACGGCCCTGCGATATTACGCCGGAACGGCGGTAGCGCTTCTGTTCCGGGCTTCCGCGCTGATTCCATTCCAGCAGGGGAATGCCGTGATTGATGACCGTGATCCCCGTCAGCTCCGCCAAGGGGAGGGAATAGACCGATTCCCCGTCGTAAATACAGAAGCAGCCGTTTGCGCGGAAGCATTTTACCGTCGCACTGACTGCGGCGTCTCGGACATGAAAGCCGTTTCCCGTTCGGTCATATGGAAAACAGAGAATTTCCGCAGAGTCCGAAGCGGCGGGAACGCCGACAGCGAACGCGGCACTGCGCACGGCTTCGTTCAGGCGCTTCTGCGCGGTGCGGATGCTCTCGCTGCGGCGGGCGCGGCGCTCCCGAAGGAAGCGGCAGAGCGTGAGCGCTCCGCCGACAAGGAGCAAAATCCCTGCGACCCAAAACAGCGTTGACGCATTGCGATAGGCCTGCGCGAGCGAAACATCTCCCAGTGCTCGTATAATGCCCGTGGCGAAGATCAGCGCGCCGTACAGGCAGATGATGCGGACGACATTCAGCGCGGTCGGGAACCGATGGAGCCGCTGCGCCCGCTCAAGCGCCTCCTTGAGGGAAGACAGATGCTCCTTCGTCGACTGCGAAAGCTTGCCTGTTAAGAATTGCGTACCCTCGGGCAGCGCGACCTCGGGGCTTTGCGTAACGTCCGTACAGAACAGATATTTCATGGCAGCTTCGGGCATTTCCGCAGCTGACGCTTCGCCGGATACGATTTATGTTTTCATCAGGGGATGAGAGTATGGCGAAGCGGCGGACCTGCCGCAGACCTCCTTTTGAGAAAGTATAACATCAGAATGTCCGCAATGCAAGGACAGAAAAACAGTGAGGAAATCTATGGACAGAAAGAAACAGATCGCCGCGCTTGCCGAGAGCGATGCGGAGCGGCAGACCCTGATTCGCGCCTGCGAGCGCATGGAGCGTGCACGGGAGCACGAGCAGCCGTCTGCCACCGCGTTCCTTTCGCCTCGGGAGCAGGCGCTGATGAAGACGCTGCTGCCGTGGTGCCTTTTCTGGGGCGGTGCGGAGGGCGCGGAGCGGGCCGTGGCCTACTATGTGCCCGAATACATGACGAGGCAAGAGCTGTTTGACGGCATGGTGATCGCCTGCCTGCGCGGGAGCTTTTATCAGGAAAACGCCCTTTCCCATCGGGACATTTTGGGCGCACTGATGGGCGCCGGGCTGCGCCGCGATGCCGTAGGGGATATTTATATCCACGAAAAATGCTGTGAGTTTTTCGTGCTTGCGGAGCTGAAACAGTATCTTTTGGATAACCTGACGTCGGCCGGGCGTCATGCCCTGAGGCTGACGGAGCTTGCGGCAGGGGAGGCGGAGCGCCCGGAGCAGACATGGAAGGAGCTGAACATCAGTGTGGCGTCACTGCGGCTCGACGGCGTGATCGCGGGCGCGTTCCGCCTGAGCAGAGGCGCGGCGGCCGAGGCGATCCGCGCGGGAGCCGCTGCCGTCAACAGCCTGACCTGCCAGAAGCCCGATCGGGAGATCGGCGAGGGCGACGAGCTTTCTCTGCGCGGACACGGAAAGCTGAAGGTGCTGAAGCTCGGCGGTACGACCCGACGCGGCAGATTGGCCGTCCAAATCGGTATTTACCAATAATGATCCCGCCGACAGACTGGAAACCCGTGGGCAGTTCCGCCCACGGGTTTCGCAGCGTGTCGAAAAACTCTTTTCGGCACGCTGGCAGACTGCTAAAAAGTTCGGAAGGCAAGCAACTCACGCCCGTCGGCGTACATAGGTACGGTAGGGCGTGAGTTGCGAAGTAAGTCAAAATCCTTGCAAAGCAAGCAGATTTCGCATTATACAGTTCGGAATATCTCTTTTTTTGAATCAAAACTCAGATGGTAAAAATCTGTTAAAAAGTTAGCCGATTTTGACGATTCCGGACTTTTTTGACAGTCTGGGAAACCCGTGGGCAGTTCCGCCCACGGGTTTCGTTTATTTTCGCTTATTTCGGAATGGCGTTAAGAGCCTTCAGACAAAATTCGCGGTATTCCTGCACGGCTGAGGTTGGAAAGACGATCGTCGCGCGTCCGGAGAAGCCCGCCAGCCAGCCTAAAAAATTCGGGGAAACGGAGACGGTCACGGTAAAGACGAAATGCTCAGGCCCGTCCGGGATCAACAGGATATCGCGGCCGAATCTGTCGGCGACCACGCCCGCCAGGCTGTTTTCAAAGCGAAGCTTGACCAACTGCCGTTCCCCGCGATACATTCCGAAGACCTCCTTGGAATAGGCGGCGGGATCAAACTCCTTTCGGCTTTTGGGAAAAACGCGCGGCTGCTCCGTCAGACGGATGTCACTCATTTTGTCCACGCGGTAGTGCGTCAGTCCGTGCTTTTCGGTGTGCGCAATGAGGTAGTAGTTTTCATCGTCCCATAAAAGCGCATAGGGACTTGCAAACGATTCGCCCGCGCGGTAATGCTTTTTCAGATCGACGCCCCAGTCAAAGTAACGGAAAACGACCTGACGATCGGCGGCAATCGCCTCATGCAGCAGATCGATGTTTTCAAAACAGCCGTCCTCGCTTTTGATGCGCCCGGAAAGCACGATCTCTCTGCGCAAAAGCTCTGCCTCATGTGAGCTGGACAGCGCCGCAAGCTTGCGGATCAGCGCCGCAGACTGCGCGGAGCTGAGAAAGCGCGAGGACAGCACCGCGTCGACCAGCAGCTTCAGCTCCGACAGCTCGAAATCGCGCTGCGTGACATAATAGCCGCCGTTTCGGCCGCGCTTGCGTCGGATCTCCATTCCGTACTCGCACAATGCTTCAATGTCTCTGTAGATACTCTTCCGTTCGGCGGAAATGCCCTTTCCTGCAAGGAAGGCAATGAGCATCTCGGCGTTTGCCGGGTGCGCCTCGTCCGTGTTCTGCCGAAGATAGTCCCGCAGGTAGAGCAGCTTTAGCTTCGGCGTTTCGCATCGCGCCATAAGATCACCTCTGCTTTACCATATCATATTACGAACTGCGGCGCAAGAGAAAAGATTCTTTGCTTGACGATTTGCACGTTCCGTGGTATTTTATTTATGCGAAGGCGGATGCCTGTCCGCGAGGCGGCGGCCCTTCGGCAGAAATGAAGAAAGGGGAGCGCACAGTGAGAACACCGCATAATGAGAAATATTTCAAATGGGGACTGACGGCCTTCCTGGTTTTTGTCGCGTGCTCCCTGTTTTGGATCATTTTCTCCAATCTTTCCGGATTTTACGACATCATCAAGCAGTTTATCAATATTATTTCTTCGATCCTGTTCGGCTTCCTGTTTGCGTATCTGATGAATCCGGTCATGGAATTTGTGCGCAAAAACACGGACAAGCTGCTTTCCAAGCGGAAAAAGCCCGTTTCCGACAAATTCCGCGACCGTTTCAGCCTTGCGGTCGGTATCGTCGCGGCCTCGCTTGTGTTCGTTGCGGCGGTATACGCGCTGATCGCGCTGATCGTGCCGAGCCTGATCGACAGCCTGAAGGAGCTTTTGAGTCAGGAAAAGCTGGAAAGCTATTATAACGCCATTGCCGGCTGGATTGACCGCACCTTCTCCGATACGGAGATCGAGAAGTTCCTCAACAACAACCTCGACGAGCTGCGCGACACCCTGATGCAGAAGATCAAGGATATCGATTTCAGCTCCCTGTTTTCCGATTTCGGAAGCTTTTTCAGCGGCCTGACCTATTCGGTGTACAATGTGGTCATGTTCGTGTTTAACATGCTGCTGGGCATGGTGGCGGCGGTCTATATCCTGATCTACAAGCGCCAGCTCTGCGCCCATACCAAAAAAATCACCGTCGCGCTGTTCCGACCCGAGCAGGCCAATCGACTTTTTGAGATCGCGCGGCGTACCAATCGCATTTTCGGCGGCTATGTGATCGGGAAGATCCTCGATGCGATCATCGTCGGCGTCCTGACCTACATCGGTATGCTGATCCTCAAGCTGCCCTACGCGCCGCTGATCTCCGTCATTGTCGGCGTTACAAATATTATCCCGTTTTTCGGCCCGCTGATCGGCATGGTGCCGTCGGCGCTCCTGCTTCTGATCGATAATCCGATCAATTCGCTGAAATTCCTGATTTTTATCCTGATCCTTCAGCAAATCGACGGAAATATCATTCAGAATCGTATTCTGGGAGAAAAGCTCGGAATTTCGGACTTCTGGGTCCTTGTGGCCATCATGGTATTCGGCGGGATATTCGGTGTATCGGGAATGCTGCTGGGCGTGCCGATCTTTGCGGTGCTCTATACGCTGGTCGCCGACTGGATCAACAAACGCCTGCGCAAAAAGCGCTATCCGGTGGATTCCGACATTTTCTACTCCCTGCAATGCGTGGAGGACTTGCCGATCGAGCCTTCGCCGAGTGCTTCCTTTGCGAAGGAAGCGCCCGCTTATGACATGAAGGCGGCCGATAACGAAGACGGCGATTATGACGACGACTATGATGAATAAGATCTGCGAAGGGCGGGGGATCGATGCTCCCGCCGCTTCCATATAACGATCAAAGGAAGGGAGGAACAGTATGCTCTCAAATATCAGTCAGTGGTTTCAGGCAGACGGCGCAAGCGTTGCCTCTGTGTTTTGTACGGCCTGGCGCTTTCTTGCGCCGCTTCTGGCGCTGGTGATCCTCTGGCGGTGCGCGCGGCCGCTGCTGCGCTTTCGCAGAGAACCGGAAACATGGGCGTGGCTGGTCATGCCGGATGGTCAGCAGCTTCCCGTGACGCATTGGGAAACGATCATCGGCCGCGCGAAGAGCTGTGATATCATCGTCGATGCGCCGACCGTTTCGCGCAGTCATGCCGTCTTGACGCGCTACGACGACGGAAGCTGGTCCATTACGGACATCGGCGCGCGCGGCGCGGTTACGGTCAACGGGGAGCAGACGGAGGCCAGCGCCCTGCGCTACGGCGACGTGATCGCACTCGGCGGTGTGGAAATGATTCTTGCGCCCACCACGGCCGAGGAGGTTGAGGAACAGAATTACAACCGTACCCGCCCGAACGAAATGACGACGCCCAGCCTGACGCTGTGCCTGATGACGATTTTTCAGCTTCTGACGGTGCTGCAGCTATGGACGAACTGCGATGCAGAGGACGCGGGGACGATCTTTTTCGGCTTCCTTTCGCTGATCGCGCTGGAATGGCTGCTGTTCTTTGCCCTGAAGCTGATGCGCCGCAGCAGCTTCGAGGTGGAATCCCTCGCGTTTCTGCTGACGACGATCGGCATTGCCGTTATCGCCTCCTACTCGCCGTCGAAGATCTTCAAGGAAATGATCTGTGTTGCCGGAGGCATTGTCATTTATTTGATCGTTTCATGGTCGCTTCGCGACCTGACCCGTGCCAAGCGCTTCCGGTATCTGGCGGCGGCGGGCGGTCTGCTGCTGCTGGCGGTGAATATCGTGCTCGGCAGGGTGCTGCATTTGCAGACCAACGGCGCTTACAACTGGATCCGCATCGGCTCGTTTACCTTTCAGCCCTCCGAATTGGTCAAGATCTGCTTCCTCTACGTCGGAGCGTCGACGATGGACCGTATCGTGACGAAACGGAACCTGATCGGCTTCATTATCTATTCTGCCGCAGTCTGCGGCTTCCTTGCGCTGATGAGCGACTTCGGCACGGCGCTGATCTTCTTCGTGGCTTTTCTGGTGATCGCGTTCCTGCGCTCAGGGAGCTTCGCTACGGTCGCGCTGGCCTGTACCGCAACGGGCTTTGCCGGCGGCGTCGTCGCTTCCATCAAGCCCTATGTTCTGCGCCGCTTTTCCGGCTGGGGGCATGTCTGGGAGCATCCGTATGACAGCCTCGGCTACCAGCAGACCCGCGCAATGATGTGCCTTGCGTCGGGGGGCCTGATCGGACTCGGCGCGGGCAACGGATGGCTCAAATATGTCGCGGCGGCAGATACCGATCTCGTCTTTGCCTTTGTCGCGGAGGAGTGGGGACTGATCCTCGCGGTCGTGCTCGTGGCGGCGATCGTTGTACTGGCGGTGTTCGTTCTGCGCTCGTGCGCGGTCGGACGAAGCAGCTTCTATACCATCGGCGCCTGCGCGGCGGTGTCCATTTTTATGATTCAGGTCATCCTGAACGTGTTCGGCACGATGGACCTGCTCCCGCTGACGGGCGTGACGTTCCCGTTCCTTTCCAACGGCGGCTCAAGTATGCTTTCCTCATGGGGCCTGCTTGCCTTTATCAAGGCGGCGGATACCCGCCAGAACGCCAGCCTTGCCGTTCGTACCGCTAAGCCCGAGGAGGTGGAAGCGGATGAATAAGCTTGCCAGACGCGCATGGGCGACGGCAGTGCTTGCCGCATTGATCGTGGCGGGCCTGTGTACGGTGATCGTCCGCTATTTTGTCGACGGCGGCAAATGGGTCACGTTCCAGAACAGCCCGCATGTTTATAACGATGCCGGCGTACTGGATATGGGCACGGTGACCGATCGCCACGGGACCGTCGTGATGGACACCTCCGACGGCCGCACCTATGCGGAAAACGCTTCCGTGCGGCGCGGGATGCTGCACCTTCTGGGCGACAGTCAGGGGTATGTCCAGCATTATCTGCTCGACACCTACAGCAACCTGATGGTTGGCTTTGACCGCTTTAACGGTGCCTATTATGCCGAAAACGGCAGCGGGAGCATGAAGCTGACGATCAGCGCCGAAGCGCAGCGGGCGGCGATCGACGCGCTCGGCGGCCGCAAGGGAACGGTCGGCGTGTACAATTATAAGACCGGGGAAGTCCTCTGCATGGTCTCCTCTCCGGCCTTTGATCCCTATGACCCGCCGAGCTACGAGGAGATCGAGTCCGACGATTCGTACGACGGGGTATTTGTCAACCGCTTTGTCCACTCCGTCTATGCCCCCGGCTCGACCTTTAAGCTGGTCACGGCGGCTGCCGCGCTGGAAAAGCTCGACGGCATCAAGGACAGGACCTTCGTGTGTAACGGCTCAAGCGAGATCGCCGGGGAAACGGTGATCTGCAACGGCGTGCACGGCACGATCAGCTTTGAGCAGGCGCTGTGTTATTCCTGCAACGTCGCCTTTGCGGAGATCGCCTCGGAGCTTGGCGCGGACACGCTGACGGCCTATGCGGAGAAGATCGGCATCACGGACAGCCTGAGCTTCGACGGCTTCGGCACGACGCGCGGCCGCTTCGATATCAAGAAGGCGGGACCGTTCGAGGTGGCATGGGCAGGCATCGGTCAATATACCGACCAGATCAACCCCTGTCAGTACATGACCTATATGGGCGCGATTGCGAACGGCGGCAAGGCCGCCGAGCCGTATCTCGTTTCGGAGGTCAGCTTCGACGGTTCGGTGAAGTACAGCGCCAAGACGGAGCTTGGAGCGCAGGTGATCGACGGCGACACGGCCGACAGCATGGCCGAAATGATGCATTATACCGTGGCCAATAACTACGGGGAGTGGTATTTCAGCGGGCTTTACGCCGGAGCGAAATCCGGCACGGCGGAACGCGGCGAGGGACTCGAACCCAACGCGCTGCTGGCGGGCTTTTCGCAGGACAGCGCGTATCCGCTGGCATTTGTCGTGGTCGTTGAGGGCGGCGGTGGCGGCGGCGTTACCTGCTGTCCCATTATCCGTCAGGTGCTCGATGCCTGCATCGTATCAATGGATAACAGTTGACCGATACGGGCAAGGCCCGGCAGCGTGTCAAAAAACCCTTTTCGGCACGCTGGCAGACTGCTAAAAAGTTCGGAAGACAAGCAACTCACGCCCGTCGGCGTACATAGGTACGGTAGGGCGTGAGTTGCGCAGTAAGTCAAAATTCTTGCGGAGCAAGCGAGTTTTCACATTATATAGTTTGGAATATCCCGTTTTTTGAATCAAAACTTAGATGGTAAAAATATGTTAAAATGTTAGCCGATTTTGACGATTACGGACTTTTTTGACAGTCTGACGGGCAAGGCCCGGATGGTAAACCAAAACCCTTGCGGAAACGAATGACAGAGCACCCCACCGAGGCAAGGAGCTTTCTGAGAAGCTCAAGGCCCGGAGGGGTGCTTTTGTGTACTATTTATGCTTTCAACTGCGGCGGCGCGATAACTTGCCGCCGCGCGGCAGTGCGGTCACGCCGCAGGCGCAAGGGTGACGCGGTAGAGCTGCTGGGTTTCACGGTAATAGAAGTAGAACGACACATCGTCCGCAACGTAGAAGCCGACGGCCGTACCGTTCAGCGGCGCAAGCTCGCCCAGTTCACTGTCCGAAAGCTTGTGGCAGTCGACGCGGCCGTTCGTAGCGTAGAGAATATACGCATTGAAAAAAGAGTCGACCGCGACACCGAAAATGTTGTCAAATGCAATGCGGTAGAGCGCACCGTCCGCAGCACGGCGCTTTTTGGAAACCGGTTCGCCCGTTTTGCGGTAGAAGGTCAGGGCGCGTTCGGCCTCGTCGGTGTCCTCGTTCAGAGACAGCGATGCGACAAGGCCCTGCGCTGTGAGCGAAAAGGAATCCAGCTTCTCCTTGTCGTATTCCAGCGTCTGACGCTCTGTTTCGCCGTTCAGGTCGGCTGTGACCAGCACGGCCTGCCCGTCCTGCACACAGGGGTAGGCAAAGCGTTCGCCGCAGACGGATATCTCTCCGCCGAGCGGCCGGACGGAATCGCCGTCGGACTCCCATTTCAGAACGTCGGAGATCGCGCCGTCCCGAATTGCGCGGACGCCGAAGCTGCCGCCGTTTTCGGCATAACTGAATAAGACGGTGCCGTCGGACATGGAAGCAAGCATGGAATATTGGCTGTCGAGGGAGTGCAGCGGCGTCTGCGTTTCGTCGAAGGCAATGAGCGAAAAATCGCTCGGGTAGGCGGCGGTGTAGTCGTTAATGCAGGCAAAGACCGCGCTGTCCGTTCCGCTGAACGCGCCGAGATAATACCAGCCCTCGTTCTCCGGCGTCCAGAGCGCGGAGACGGTCTGCTCGGACGTATTGTAGATGCCGAGACGGGTTGTGCGGTAGTAGGCGTACATCCCCTGCGCGTCAAGCAGCTTTTCCTGAAGCGCGAAAAGCACAAGGTCGCCCTGCGTGTCCTTGATCTCCAGCAGGCCGTCCTGCATCCCGTCGATCGAGAGCGTGAGCGGCTCGACCTCCATACGGTAGCTCGGCCACGCATCCTCTGCTTCACCGTCGGTGGGGGCGGGCGGCTCGGTAATGTCGGGCTGTGCGCTGTCGGTCGTGTCGGGCATGTCGGTCTGCGTGACCTCGACGGGAACGGCACAGGCCGACAGAAGAAGCGCCGCGATCAGGCAAAGAAGAATCGTTGCTCGAATTTTCATATAGGCCTCCTTTCGGCTGATAAAAGCACTGGGTATTATAGGATCGGCGTTTTCGCTCCGTCGGAAAAGCTCGGCGCGATATCCGATCACGATAATACTATTCGACAAAATTATTCCTATTTACATTTTACGATCAATGCACTCATAAGTCAATGGACCAAACGGACAAAATGTCGATGAAATAATTGGTAAAGATGCACAAAAATATACTACAAATTAAATAATGTTCGAGTTTGCATGGAAACGGAATACGGATAGGACGAAAATACACGCGATAGGTCAGCGCTTTTCCGCCGCCGATGCGCACGGCGTCGGAGCGGCAGATATTCCCGCGCATTGGGTGATGTGCATTGCAGTTGCTTTTTGCTTTGCGGAGCGCTACAATATTTACGATACTCCTCTGCCGCAGCGTTCAGTATGAAAACCTGCAATTGTAACTTTTTTGAAAAAGCGGTTGCATTTTGAAAACAACATGGTATACTGTAAAATACTATTATCGGAAAGGGGGCGACGCCGGTGAATTTGCGAAGCGGCGGGAAAACGCAGGTCGAACACGCGAAAACGAACGCAAATTACGTCCGTCTGCCGCTGATCTACCTTTTGACGTCGTTTGCCGTGAATCTGCTGGTCGAGCTGCTTGCCCGAAGGAGCTTTTCGGGACTCGGTCACTTCCTGATCGAGCGCCCGTCGGCCTTTTTGTACGGCGTTCTGCTGATCTGGTTTACACTGTCCGTCTCGCTGCTGTTTCGGCGCAGAGCATTTTATTTTTCGTTTGTCTGCACCGCATGGGTCGGACTGGCACTGGCGGACTGCATCCTGCTGTCCTCCCGCGCGATGCCGCTGACGGCGCGTGATATTCTCCTGATGCCGTCCGTGCGCGATGTTTTTGAAAAGTATATGAGTCATTTCGCGCTGGTCGGCCTGATGCTCGGAATTTCCGTTGTGCTGGGCGGCCTGTTTCTGCTTTGGTACTGCTCCAAGCGCTTCCCCTCGGTCTTCCTCGTCGGCGCGGCCAATGTCGTAACGCTGGGACTCGTGCTGTTTGCCGCAACGAAGCTGATGATCGGCGGCGGATGCCTGAGCGACCCGACGCATTTCGGAAGCCTGCCCGATGCCTACAGCAAAAACGGCTTTGCCTACTGCTTCGCGGCCAGCGCCGTAACGGGCGGCGTCTCGGAGCCGAGCGCCTATTCTCAGGAGTCGGTGGATGCGATCCTGAAGCGGCAGGATAAGCTCCCCGAGACGGACACGCAGAAGCCGAATCTGATTTTTGTGCAGCTTGAATCGTTTTTTGACGCCAATTATTTGCAGGATCTGACCTATGCCGAGAATCCCGTACCGAATTTTGAAGCACTGAAGCGCCAATGCTCTTGCGGAAGCCTTTCCGTGCCTGCGATCGGGGCGGGGACCGCCAACACGGAATTTGAGGTCCTGACGGGGATGAATCTGAACTTCTTCGGGGTGGGGGAGTACCCGTTTACGACGACGGTCTATGATTCCACGCTGGAGGCGCTGCCCTATGTTTTGCACCGGCAGGGATATTCGACCCATGCCATTCATAATAACAACGCGACCTTCTATGACCGCGATCTGGTCTATTCCAACCTTGGTATGCAGAGCTTTACCTCGCTGGAATATATGAACCATGTCAAGCTGAATCCGATCGGCTGGGCTGAGGATTCCGTCCTGACCGGGGAGATCATGAAAGCGCTGCGCTCTACACAGGAGCGCGATTTCGTGTTTACCATCAGCGTACAGGCGCACGGCAAGTATCCTGCCGCGCCGGTGGAAAACGCGCCGATCATCGCCGTCGAGGGCGCAGAGAGCGAAGCGCGGAAAAATGCACTGGAATACTATCTTTATCAGCTTCGGCAGACGGATGCGTTTGTCGGCTCGCTGGTCCGGATGCTGCATGACTTTGAAGAGCCGACGGTCGTCGTCTTTTACGGAGATCACCTGCCCAGCCTGAACATCACCCGGGAGGAGCTATCGCAGGGAGATACACAGACGACGGAATATGTGATCTGGTCGAATTTTGAGATGGAGCGGCAATGCCGCGACCTGCAGACCTATCAGCTTGCAGCCTATGTGACGGACCTCTGCGGCATCCGGGAGGGGACGATCTTCCGCCACCATCAGGCGTATGACTTTGCCTCCGAGGAGGACCGGAGCTATCAGGAGGAGCTTGCTTCTTTGCAGTATGACATGACGGACGGGGAGCACTACTATCTGCACGGCGGACAGCTCCCGGAGGCGACGAAGCTGCGCTTCGGCGTGGAGGCGATCACGATCGGCGGGGTGCTCGACGATCCGATCTATCCGGAAAAGAAGCTGGTCGTGGGGCAGAATTTTACGCCCTACAGCGTGATCTACCGCAACGGCAAGCCCGAAAAGACGCAATACCTTTCCTCCACGACGCTGCGCCTGACGGATGCGCTCGTGCACAACGGCGATTCGCTGACGGTGGTGCAGGTGTCCGCGACGGACGAAACGCGGATACTGAGCCAGACGACACCATTTTTCTACGAGACTGAGGAGACAACAGATGAACGAACTGCAGCAGCTCCGTGAGAGCTTTTCACACGACCGCTTCGCGGCGGAGGCCGGGATACGGATCGACGATGCCGCGCCGGGCTACGCGCTGTGCTCCATGCCGATCGAGGAACGGCACTGCAACGCGCGCGGAACGGTTATGGGCGGCGCGATCTTCACGCTTGCCGATTTTGCTTCCGCCGTTGCGGCAAATTACGGCGCGACGGATAAGAACATCATCACCCTTCACGGCGATATCACCTACCTTGCTCCGGCAAAGGGCAGCACGCTGATCGCCGAGGCGCACTGCGTCAAGCACGGACGCACGACCACACTCTACACCGTGGAGCTGCGCGACGAGCTGGGCACGCAGGTCGCCCATGCAGGCATGAACGGGTTTGCAGTGCCCGCAAAATAGAAAAAAGAGATTTGCCGCACGCTGCGTGAAAAAAATGTAAAAAAGGGCTTGACTTTAGCGATTAAAAGTGGTAAAGTAGCGCCAATAAGACAACGCAATGACGAAAATAAGTAGCGTATCGTCCGCGTCTCAGAGAGCTGCCGCTTGGTGCGAGGCAGTGACAGCGCGATCCGCGAATACCTTTCCGAGCGGCTTTTCCGAAACGGGGCATTCCAAAGTAGGAGAAGACGGACGCGCCCGTTACCGCGCAGGATCTGCTTGGATCCGCTGAGACCCAATAGAGGTGGTACCACGGGATTTTCTCGTCCTCTGCATCATTGCAGGGGACGATTTTTTATTTACAGAAGGAGAAACATCATGGTTATTACGGAGCTGCTGGAGAGAAACGCACGACTCTACGGAGAGGAAACGGCCTTGGTCGAGATCAACCCGTCGGAGGAGCGCGACCGCGCAAAAACATGGCGCGAGTTCAGCCTGATAGAAAATACGCGTCCCGATCTTCCGTACCGCAGAGAGATCACATGGGGACAGTTCGATAAAAAAGCGAACCGCTTTGCGAATCTGCTGCTCAGCCGCGGGTTCAAAAAGGGGCAGAAGGTCGGTATTCTTCTGATGAACTGTCTGGAATGGCTTCCGATCTATTTCGGCATCCTCAAGGCCGGCTGTATTGCCGTGCCGCTGAATTTCCGATATTCCGGCGAGGAGATCGATTACTGCCTTGATCTTGCGGACGTTGAGGTTTTGGTGTTCGGCCCGGAATTTACCGAGCGCGTCGAGCCGATCGTTCCGCTGCTGAAAAAGGTCAAGACCTTCTTCTATGTCGGCAAGCAGGTCCCCGCCTTTGCCGAATCCTATCTGGAGCTGGTCAATTACTGTTCCCGTACCGCGCCTCCCGTGGCGCTGACGGAGGAGGATCATGCCGCGATCTATTTTTCCTCGGGAACGACGGGCTTTCCCAAGGCGATCCTGCACAATCACCATGCGCTGATCAATTCCGCGATCACTGAGCAGAAGCACCACGGACAGACGCGCGACGACGTATTCCTCTGCATCCCGCCGCTCTATCATACGGGCGCGAAAATGCACTGGTTCGGCAGCCTGATCTCCGCAAGCCGCGCGGTGCTGCTGCGGGGCGTGAAGCCCGAATGGATCCTTCGCACCGTAACGGAGGAAAAATGCACGATCGTCTGGCTGCTGGTGCCTTGGGCACAGGATCTTCTTGATGCGATCGAATCCGGACGTGTGCAGCTTGAGCATTATCTGCTCGAGCAGTGGCGGCTGATGCATATCGGCGCACAGCCCGTCCCGCCCAGCCTGATCCACCGTTGGCAGAAGTATTTTCCGCACCATCTGTATGATACCAACTATGGCCTTTCGGAATCCATCGGTCCGGGCTGCGTGCATCTCGGCGTGGAAAACATCCGCAAGGTCGGCGCGATCGGAAAGCCCGGCTTCGGCTGGGAGGCGAAGATCGTCGACGAGCAGGGAATGCCCGTTCGGCGCGGCGACGTCGGCGAGCTGATCGTCCGCGGGCCGGGCGTCATGCTCTGCTACTATAAAAACGAGGAAGCGACGCAGGAGGTCCTGAAGGACGGCTGGCTTTATACGGGCGATATGGCCATGGAGGACCCCGAGGGCTTTATTTATCTGGTCGACCGCAAAAAGGACGTCGTCATTTCCGGCGGCGAAAACCTCTATCCGGTTCAGATCGAAGATTTCCTGCGCGGCAATGACAAGATCAAGGACGTTGCGGTCATCGGTCTGCCGGATAAGCGGCTGGGCGAGATTGCGGCGGCGATCATTGAATTGAAGGACGGTGCGGAGGCCACGGTCGACGAGATCAACGAGTTCTGCACGGCGCTGCCGCGGTATAAGCGGCCGCGCAAGGTCATTTTCGACCGGATCCCGCGTAATCCGACCGGAAAAATCGAAAAGCCCGTTCTTCGCGAACGGTATCGCGCGGTCCGGCTGGTCGAAACGCAGTCGACCGAATAATACAGAAAAACAAAGGAGTTTACAATGAATCCGATTATTGTTATAATGCTGATAGGCTTTTTTGCCTTAATCCTCGGCGTCGGGCTATACTCCCGCCGCCATGCGACCGATGTAAACGGCTTTGTCCTCGGCGGGCGCTCCGTCGGCCCTTGGCTGACCGCCTTTGCCTTCGGAACCTCGTACTTCTCCGCCGTCATTTTTGTCGGCTATGCCGGTCAGTTCGGCTGGCGCTTCGGTATGGCTTCTACATGGGTCGGCTTGGGCAACGCCTTTATCGGCTCGCTGCTCCCTTGGGCCATCCTCGGCAGACGCACGCGCATCATGACCCAGCACCTCAATTCGCGCACGATGCCCGACTTTTTCGGCCTTCGTTTCCGATCCAACGCGCTCAAGGTCGTCGCGGCGATCATCGTGTTCGTGTTTCTGATCCCCTATACGGCGTCTCTCTTTAACGGCCTTTCCCGCCTGTTTACCATGGCGTTCCCGACGATCGATTACGCCTGGTGCGTGATCGTCATGGCGGTCCTGACGGGAATTTATGTGATCGTCGGCGGTTACATGGCCACTGCGATCAACGATTTCATTCAGGGCATTATCATGATCGTCGGCATTATTGCCGTGATCGCCGCCGTTCTGAAGGGACAGGGCGGCCTTACGGAAGCGATCGCAAAGCTTTCTCAGGTCGAGAGCACTGCCGCATCCGGCGGTACGCAGCAGCTCGGCGCGTTTACCTCCTTCCTCGGCGCGGACCCGCTGTTTCTTGCGTTTGTCGTGATCCTAACGTCCCTCGGCACATGGGGCCTTCCGCAGATGGTCGGAAAATTCTATGCCATCAAGGATGAGGATTCCATTAAAAAGGGCACGGTCATTTCCACTGTCTTTGCTATCATCGTTGCGGGCGGCTGCTACTTCCTCGGCGGCTTCGGACGCCTGTTTTCCGACAGCGTGACCTATCAGGCCGACGGTGTTACGCCCGTTTTCGACAGCATTATTCCCACGATGCTCTCGGGGCTTGCGCCCGCACTGATCGGTGTCGTCCTTGTGCTCGTCCTCTCGGCGTCGATGTCTACGCTCTCGTCGCTGGTGCTGACCTCCGGCTCGACGATCACGCTGGACCTGATCGTCCCGGCCGCGAAAAAACCGCTCTCCGAGCGTAAAAAAATGCTTATCATGCGCCTGTTCGTCGCGTTCTTTATCGTCGTATCCGCCGTGATCGCGATCGTTCAGGCAAGATCAAACGTAATGTTCATCGCGCAGCTCATGGGTGTTTCTTGGGGCGCGCTTGCCGGTGCCTTCCTCGCGCCGTTTCTGTACGGCCTGTTCTGGAAGCGCACGACCCGCGCCGCCTGCTGGACAAGCTTTGCCGTCGGCGTCGTGCTCTCGCTCGTTCAGCTCGTCAAGTCCGTGGCAGGCTTCTCCTTCGGCGTGGACTTCTTGGATAATATGCTGTTCAAGACCTCAATCCATTCCGGCTCGTTTGCTATGCTCCTCGGATTGGTCCTCGTTCCGATCGTATCGCTGCTGACGCGCGTCTCGGACAAGGCCGCCGTCGATCGGATGTTCTCCTGCTATAACGAAAAAATTTCCGTGCCCGTTACGAAAGCGTTGGGCGATTCCTGATGATTATGTGAGGCCGTAAGTATGAAAAAACTATCTCTCGGAAACGAAGCCGCCGCGCGCGGACTCTATGAGGCGGGCTGCAGTTTCGTTTCCAGCTACCCCGGCACGCCGAGCACCGAGATCACCGAGTGCGCGGCAAAATACCCCGAAATCTATGCGGAGTGGGCGCCGAATGAAAAGGTCGCGGTGGAAGCGGCCTTCGGCGCGTCGCTTGCGGGAAAGCGCAGCTTCTGCGGAATGAAGCACGTCGGACTGAACGTCGCCGCCGACCCGATGTTTACCATCGCCTATACCGGCGTGAACGCGGGCATGATTATCGGCGTGGCCGACGACGCCGGGATGCACAGCTCTCAGAACGAGCAGGATTCCCGCAATTATGCCAAGGCTGCCAAGCTGCCGATGCTGGAGCCGTCGGATTCGGCCGAGGCGCTGGCCTTTGCGAAGCTGGCCTATGAGATCTCCGAGCGCTTTGACACGCCGGTGCTGTATAAAATGTGTACGCGCGTCGCGCACTCTCAGAGCGTGATCGAGACGTCCGAGCGTGTCCTCCCGGCGCAAAAGCCCTACGAAAAGCAGCCGCAGAAATATATCATGATGCCGGGCTTCGCGAAAAAACGCCACCCCGTCGTGGAGGAGCGGCTGAAAAAACTGGCCGAATTTGCCGAGACTGCGCCCTGCAACCGCGTGGAGGAGGGCAAGTCGCATAAGCTCGGGATCATTACATCCAGCACGAGCTATCAGTATGTGCGCGAGGTCTGCGGCGAGGAGGTCGGCGTGTTAAAGCTCGGCATGGTGTGGCCGCTGCCGGTAAAGCTGCTGTCCGATTTTGCGGCGGCCTATGAAACGGTCGTCGTCGTGGAAGAGCTTGACGGCTTCATTGAGGATTTCTGCAAGTCCATCGGACTGCATGTCGAAGGGAAAAACCGCTTTTCCAACATCGGCGAGCTGTCGCAGAACCTTGTTGCCTCGGGACTGGGCCTTGCCGTGCCGCAGGGGAAGGCACTCGACGAGCCGATCCCCGCGCGTCCGCCGGTCATGTGCGCCGGCTGTCCGCATCGCGGCCTTTACTATGTCCTGTCCAAGCTCAAGCTGACCGTTATCGGCGATATCGGCTGTTATACCCTCGGCGCGGTCGCGCCGCTCAATGCCGTCGACAGCGTGATCTGCATGGGCGCATCCGTCTCCGGTATCCACGGCTTCAACAAGGCCAATGACAATGCCACGGCAGGAAAGACCGTGGCCGTGATCGGCGATTCTACCTTTATGCACTCCGGCATGACCGGACTGGTCAACATTGCGTATAACGATTCGCACAGCACCGTCATTATTCTCGACAATTCCATTACCGGTATGACCGGCCACCAGCAGAATCCGACGACGGGCTTCAATCTCAAGGGCGACCCGGCGGCGAAGGTCGATCTGGAGGCGCTGTGCCACGCGCTCGGCATCGGGCGCGTCCGCGTGGTCGATCCCTACGACCTTGCGCAGTGCGAGACGGCGCTTCGCGAGGAGCTTGCCGCGCCGGAGGCCTCCGTGATTATTTCCCGCAGGCCGTGTGCGCTGCTGAAATACGTCAAGCACAAAAAGCCTCTGAAAACCGAAACGGAGCACTGCGTCGGCTGCAAAATGTGTATGAAGATCGGCTGTCCCGCCATCAGCATGAAGGACGACCGGGTACAGATCGACACGACGCTCTGCACGGGCTGCGGCGTTTGCCGTCAGCTCTGCAAATTCGGCGCATTGCAGGAGGGAGAAGCATGAAAAACATTATGATCGTCGGCGTCGGCGGACAGGGAAGCCTGCTTGCCAGCAAGCTCCTCGGCCGATTGCTGCTGACTGAAAATTATGATGTTAAGGTTTCCGAGGTGCACGGCATGAGCCAGCGCGGCGGCAGCGTCGTGACCTATGTGCGCTTCGGAGAGCGCGTCTGTTCGCCTGTCATTGACGAGGGCGAGGCCGATTTTATCGTCTCCTTTGAGCTTCTCGAGGCGGCGCGGTGGACGAGGTTCCTGAAAGCGGACGGCAGGATCGTCACCAACACACAGCAGATCAATCCGATGCCGGTCATTACGGGCGCTGTGGCGTATCCCGATGCACTCGTCGAAAAAATGCGGGAAAGCGGTTTCTCCGTCGACGCGCTCGACGCGCTCTCCCTTGCGGAGCAGGCCGGCTCCTCCAAGGCCGTCAATCTGGTGCTGATGGGACGACTGTCGCGCTACTTTGACTTTACCCGCGAGGAATGGATGGCCGCGATCGAGGCCAGTGTTCCCGAAAAATTTCTTGAAATGAACAAAAAGGCCTTTCTTTTGGGAGCTGAAGCTTAGAATTTTATGGAAAAATATTATCAACCGGAAATCGAAACCGCTTCTCGGGAGACAATTCGCGCGCTGCAAAGCGAACGCCTTGCGGCGACGGTAAAGCGCGTCTACGAGAACATCCCGTTCTATCGGAAAAAAATGCAAAGAGCAGGCGTTCGCCCGGAGGACATCCGTTCGACGGACGATCTGCACAAGCTGCCCTTCAGCTATAAGCAGGATCTTCGCGATACCTACCCCTACGGCCTGTTTGCCGTGCCGATGAAGGACGTTGTGCGTCTGCACGCGTCCAGCGGAACGACGGGCAAGCAGATCGTCGTGGGGTACACAAAAAACGACCTTGCGGTCTGGAACGACTGCTGCGCCCGCGCGCTGACGGCCGCAGGCTGCACGGCGGACGATATCGTTCACGTTTCCTACGGCTACGGCCTGTTTACGGGCGGGCTGGGAGTTGACGGCGGCGCAATGCGGCTCGGCGCGACGACTGTGCCGGTATCCAGCGGCAATACACAGCGGCAGATCACCATTTTGCGCGACTTCGGCTCGACGATCCTCTGCTGTACGCCGTCCTACGCGCTGCACATCGCCGAGGTGCTGCATGACAGCGGCTTTACCAAGGACGACATCAAGCTCAAGGCCGGTATTTTCGGCGCGGAGCCTTGGACGAACGAGATGCGCCGCCAGATCGAGGAGCAGCTCGGCATCAAGGCGTTTGATATTTACGGTCTTACGGAGGTGATCGGCCCCGGCGTCGGCTTTGAATGCTCCGAGCAGACCGGAATGCACATCAACGAGGACCATTTCATCGTTGAAGTGATCGACCCGGACACCGGCGAGGTGCTCCCGGAGGGGGAGCAGGGCGAGCTGGTCTTTACCTGCATCACGAAGGAGGCGTTCCCGATCCTGCGCTACCGGACGCGCGATATCGGCGTGATCCACTGCGGGAAATGCGCCTGCGGCCGGACGCTTGTAAAAATGACGAAGCCCAGAGGCCGCACGGACGATATGCTTATTATTCGCGGCGTCAATGTTTTCCCGTCGCAGATCGAAACGGTGCTGATCGAGCAGGGCTATTCTGCCAACTATCAGATCGTGGTCGACCGCGCCAACAATTTTGACAGCATCGAGGTACAGGTCGAGATCAGCAGCGAGGTGTTCTCCGACACCGTGCGCGGGCTGTCGCAGCGCTCGAGAGAGCTTGCCGCCGCCCTGAAAACACTTTTGGGCATCAACGCGAAGGTCACGTTGCTTGAGCCGAATGCCATCCCGCGTTCGGAGGGCAAGGCGGTGCGCGTGATCGATAAGCGGAAGCTTTTGGATTAGGAGGTCGCCATGGTCAAGCAATTATCCGTTTTTTTGCAGAACAGATCCGGTAAGATCGCCTCGATCACGCGTGCGCTTGCCGAAAACAGCATCGATATCCGTGCTCTTTCCATTGCGGACACGACGGATTTCGGCATCCTTCGTATGCTGGTCAGCGATATTCAGGCGGCGCGGCGTGTGCTTGCCGACCAGAATTGCATCGTCAGCGTCAACGAGGTGACGGTCGTCGCGATCCCGGACGAGCCGGGCAGCCTTTCCAAGGTGCTCTCACTGATGGCACAGGAGAAGATCGACATCGAATATATGTACTCCCTCGTTGAGCGCGGCGCAAAAGAGGCGTTTATGGTCTTCCGCGTCTCCGACGGAGAACGGCTGTCCGCGCTGCTGTCCGAAAACGGCCTGCACACCGTCTCCGCGCAGGAGCTGAAATTGAACCAGAATTGAGGAATAAGCTATGCAGGAAATGAGCAGAAAATCGCAGTATTTTACCGATTCCGTGATCCGCCGCATGACGCGTATCGCCATCGCCAACAACGCGATCAATTTGGCGCAGGGCTTCCCCGACTTCGACCCGCCCAAAGCGCTTACGGACCGCCTTGCCGAGGTCAGCGCCATCGGCCCGCATCAATATCCCATTACCATGGGCGCGCCGAATTTCCGCCGTGCGCTTGCCGAGAAGTGCGGGCGGTTTATGGGCAGAAAGCTCGATCCGGAAACGGAAATGGTCGTTACGATCGGCTCGACGGAGGCAATGGTCGACACGCTGTTTGCCCTGACCAACCCGGGCGATAAGATCATCATGTTTTCCCCGTATTTTGAAAACTACCGCGCCCAGACCATTCTGGTCGGCTGTGAGCCGATCTTTGTTCCGCTGGTGCCGCCCGCGTTCAACTACGACGCGAATGTGCTGGAGGATGCCTTTAAGCAGGGCGCGAAGGCGATCCTGATCTGCAACCCGTCCAATCCGAGCGGCAAGGTCTTTACGATGGAGGAGCTGAAGCAGATCGCGGAGCTTGCCGTCAGATACGATGCGTTTGTTATCATGGACGAGGTCTACGAGCATATCGTCTACGCACCGCACAAGCATATCTACATGAACGGTCTGCCCGGAATGTGGGAGCGCACCGTCTCCTGCAGCTCGCTGTCCAAGACCTATTCCATCACCGGCTGGCGGCTCGGCTATGCCATCGCGCCGAAGCCGATCATGGACCGGATCAAGCAGTATCATGATTTCAATACCGTCGGCGCGGCATCTCCGCTCATGGAGGCGGCCGTTGTCGGCCTTGAAATGCCCGACAGCTACTATGAGGAGTTCGGAGCGCACTATGCGCACATGAAGAAGCTTTTCACCGAGGGACTTGACCGCATCGGCATCCCCTATACCGATCCGCAGGGCGCGTATTTTGTCCTTGCCAACATCGGGCAATATCTGAAAAAAGGACAGAATGACGTCGAGTTCTGCGAGGAAATGACGCGGAAGGTCGGCGTTGCGGCCGTTCCCGGCAGTTCGTTCTTTATGGAGGACGTGCCGAATATCGTGCGGCTGCACTTTGCCAAGAAGGATGAAACGCTCTCGGAGGCGCTTGACCGCCTTTCGCATATCAAGGAAAAAATGGGCTGACCGGACAGAAGAGGACCGGCAGGGCCGCATGATTGCGGCCCTGCCGGTCCTTATTTATCGGTCGCCGGGGGTGCTTTTCCTGCGATAGCGGATATACTCCGGTTGGTCGACCGATTCGGCGGTATTCGACATAAAGGCGTATGCCTCGTCGCGCAGACGCTGACGCTCCGCGCGCTCCGGCCTTTCGGGGTCGGGGAAGATCGGCTTGCCGACATAGACCGTAATGAACGGATGCAGATTTTTCAGAAGCCTTCTGCGCCGGTAGGTCACGACATACGGAACGGCCGGGACGCCGCAGCGTACCGGGTAGACAAACGAGCCTGCGCGAAACGGACGGATGTGTGTGTAGTACGGCCAGATATGCGCCTCGGGATAGACGGCAACGACATGCTCCTGAGACAGACGGCACTCGATCGCGCTCTGTAAATGCGGGAGCGCCTTTGCGTCGCTCGGAAGCGGCATTGCGCCCATCATCTGTACGATCGATCTCAGGCCGGGAATGGACACGGTCTCCCGGCCGGTGAGAATGTACGTCCGCTGCGGAAAGCTGACAAGCGAAGGAATGAAGGCATCGGCGGCGTGCTGTGTATGATTGCCGTAGAGACAAAAGCCGCCGCGGATGCCCTTCAGATTTTCGCGTCCGCAGATGCGCAGACCGAAGCCGAGCTTGCAGAACAGCCACGCGACCGGCGTTGCGATCAGTCGGTAGCAGACGAACGCGCCGAGCTTCCAGCCAAACCCGCCGCGCACATAGGGAAAGTCGCTCTCTACGCGGTCGGCGCGGATGCTCTGCGTTGCCGCAAAGTCGTCGTTCAGCTCATCGGAAAATTCGTAGACCCGCTTAGACATGATCGGATCTCCCTTCGACAGTTTCGAGGATCATCCGCTCCATGTTGTCCATACAGACCTGCTGGTCGAAATCCTTCGCGTAGCCGAGATACTGCCGACGGCACTGCGCCCGGCGCTCCGGCGAATCGAGCCAGTAATCGATCCGCTCTGCAAGAGCATCGGGGTCGTTAAAACGGAAGAGATTCTCTTCGTTGAGCGCAAAGAAACGGGTCGCGCTTCTCGGGGAATCCGCAATCACCGGGACCAAGCCGCAGGCGATGGCCTCCAGACAGGAAATTGCTTCGATCTCGATCTCGGCGGGATGGACGTAAAGATCGGCGTAGTTCAGTACGCGCACCATCTCGTCGCGGGAAAAGAACTGCATGACCGGACGGATCGGCAGACGCTTTGCCGCGTATTCGCGCAGGGCCTGCTCCTGCGGCCCTGCTCCGGCGAAGATCAATTGAATTTTATCGGCATATTTGGAGCGCGCGGCGCCGTCAATAAGGACCTTGTGCGACTTTTCGCGGCTGTAGCGGCCGGTAAACAGGATCACGAATTTATCCCTGTAGGCCTCGGGGCGTTCGGCGGGCATCGGGCGGAAGCGCGCATTGACGCCGTTGGAGATCACGCGGCCGACCGTGGCATGTCCGACGGCGCTTTCGTAGGTGTCGCGGATAAACTGCGTCGGATAGTGGATGCAGTCGACGCGCGAATAAACGTACTTGTCAAAGAAACGGTAGACACCGCGATTGAAGTGCTTGTTGTTCATCTGAAAGACGTGGTTTGAAAAGTTTTCCGCCTGACAGTGGAAGCCGGCTGTTATGGGAATATTCATTTCCTGCGCCAGCTTTGCCACGGCATGGGAGGTGCGGAAGGGGATCAGCAGATGGACTGCGTCCGCGCCGCGCAGGACCTCCTGCAGCGTGCTCTTTTTCGGGTTGGCGAGCTGAACGCCGTTTTTCTGAACGTAGCGGTTCAGCGGCCCGAGGTTCAGCGTCGGAATTACATAAAAGTCCGCGTCGTTCTTTCGCTCGGCATCGGGACAGACCACACGAACGGTGTGACCCTTTGCGCGAAGCGAGCGGATCAGATTCATCGCGGCAACCGAGGTGCCGTTATTCTCTGTCCCCAGAACATCGCAGACGACGACGATCGTCATGAAATCATCCTCTCATTTTTCTCTCCGGCTTAGTATACCCGTGCGAGGCGTTTCAGTCAATAGACAATTGGCGGAAAATGACAAAGTTTGCACATCCGCTTCAGCGGTCATAGGGCTTTTTTCGGCGGGCAGACATGTTTTCCGCGCGGCCGCTCATAGGATAGAACAGGCTGTGATGCAGGGAGGGGTACAATGGACGAGATGATGGGGCGGATCGGTGCGGCGGTGTGGGGCTGGCCGACCTTGGCGCTGTTTGTTGGCGTGGGACTTTTCTTCACCGTGCGGCTTCGGGGAATCCAGCTCAGGAGGCTTGGCCGTGCGCTTCGCCTGATCGGGAGCAGGGAATCGGGGAACGGCATCAGCCCCTATGCGGCGCTGTGTACCTCGCTTGCCGCGACGATCGGGACGGGCAACATTGTCGGCGTTGCAACGGCAATGGCGGCGGGCGGGCCGGGCGCATTGTTCTGGATGCTGTTCGCGGGACTGTTCGGAATGGCGACGCAGTATGCCGAGGGCTTTTTAGCGGTCAAGTATCGCAATGGCAAAAGCGGCTTCGGCGGGCCGTATTGCTATATTGAATACGGCCTCGGGGAAAAATGGAAATGGCTTGCCAAGACATTTGCCGCAATCGGCGCCGCCGTGGGCATTTTGGGAGTGGGAACGGTCACGCAGGTCAACAGCATCACGACCTCCGTCAATTCGTTTTTTACCTCTGCGACGCTGTTCCGTCTCGGCGGGCGCGAATACTCTGCCGCGACGGTCGTCAGCGGCGCGATCGTTACCGTCGCCGCCGCGCTGGTGCTGCTCGGCGGCGTGAAACGCATCAGCAAGGTCTGCGAAACGCTTGTGCCGCTGATGTCGGTCGCTTACGTCGCGGCTTCGGTGCTGGTGCTGTGCTGCTGTGCCGAACGCATCCCGGCGGCGGTCGTTCTGATCGTAAGAAGCGCTTTCCGTCCGCGCGCCGTGCTGGGCGGTGCGGCGGGCATCGGCCTGAAAAGCGTCCTGCGGATGGGGATCGGGCGCGGCGTGTTCACCAACGAGGCGGGCATCGGCTCGTCTGCGATCGCCGCCGCGGCCTCCAATGTTCGTGACCCCGTAAAGCAGGGCCTTATCAGCATGACGGGCACCTTTATCGATACGCTGGTGATCTGCACGATGACGGGACTTTGTCTGACGGTCACGGGAGCGTGGAGCATGCCGCTGGAGGGTGTCGAGATCACGGACTATGCGTGGAAAAGCGCACTTCCTTGGACGGGGAGCCTGTCGTCGTTTATCCTGATGGTGTGCCTTGCGTTTTTCGGCTTTTCGACGGTCATCGGCTGGAATTTCTACGCCGAGGGCTGTCTGTGCTACCTTGCCGGTGAACGGAAAAGAGTGAGGCTTGCGTATCGCTTGGCGTACCTCGCCGCGATCGCGCTCGGGCCGTATCTGACGGTCCGCTCCGTCTGGGAGCTGGCCGACATCCTCAACGCGATCATGGCGCTGCCGAATCTGACTGCGCTGCTGCTTTTGCAGAATACGGTCGTCCGCGAAACGCGAAAAGGGCTTGACAAGTGAGATTCGTGCCGCTATAATGCAATGGTATGATTTCGTACGATTTGTTTAGCGGGAGGAAAGTAATGTCCGCGAATAATACAAAAGAAATATACCGTCTGAATTATCTTATCGGAGAAACGGATGCCGCCTATCACGAGCTTGCCCTGACCTTCGGGCTGTCCGACAGCGTGATGCGCATCCTCTATGCCATCTGCGATATGGGCGACCCCTGTCCGCTGGCTATGATTTGCCGCCGTTCCGGGCTGAGCAAGCAGACGGTCAATTCCGCGCTGAGACATCTGGAAAAGGACGGCATCGTCTATCTTGAGCAGCGCGATGCAAAGCATAAAAACGTCCGCCTGACCGACGCCGGAAAGGCGCTTGCCGATCGAACGGCAAGGCAGGTGCTCGAGGCGGAAAATACGATTCTTTCGGAATGGCCGACGGCGGACCGCGAGCAGTATCTTGCGCTCACTGAACGCTTCTTAGTAGGCCTCCGGGAAAAAACAAAGGAGATCAAGCAGAAAATATGATACAGCTTTCGGACCATTTTACCTACGGACGCCTGTTCCGTTTTACGTTCCCGTCGATCGTAATGTTGATCTTTACCTCGATCTACGGCGTGGTGGACGGATTCTTTGTCTCGAATTTCGTCGGGAAAACGCCGTTCGCCGCCGTCAATCTCATCATGCCTGCGCTGATGATCCTCGGCTGCATCGGATTCATGTTCGGGACAGGCGGTGCGGCTCTGATCTCCCGAACGATGGGAGAAGGCGACCTGAAAAAGGCAAACGAGATATTCTCCATGATCGTATGGGTGTCGACGATATGCGGAATCGTAATCGGCGTGCTCGGCTTCATTTTCCTGCCGCAGATCGCGGGCCTGCTGGGCGCGGAGGGCGAGCTTCTCAAGAACTGCGTGCTCTACGGACGCATCATTCTGGCGGCACAGCCGTTTTATATTCTGCAATTCGAGTTTCAGTGCCTGTTTGCCACTGCCGAAAAGCCGAAGCTCGGCCTGTATGTTACGGTTGCGGCGGGCATGACGAATATGCTTCTCGACGCGTTGTTTGTTGCGGTGTTTTCGTGGGGACTGGCCGGTGCGGCTGCCGCGACCGCGCTCAGTCAGTTTGTCGGCGGCGTGATCCCGCTGGCCTATTTCCTGCGGAAAGATCCCGGCAAGCTCCGCCTCGGTCGATGGACCTTTGACGGAAAGGCGCTTTTGAAGACCTGCACGAACGGCTCGTCGGAATTTATGAGCAATGTGTCGATCTCGCTTGTGAGTATGCTCTATAATTTGCAGCTTATGAAGTATGCCGGGGAAAACGGCATTGCGGCCTACGGCGTTCTGATGTATGTCAGCATGATCTTTCAGGCGGTTTTTATCGGTTATTCCGTCGGCGTCGCGCCGGTCGTCGGGTATCACTACGGCGCGGACAACCGAACAGAGCTGCACGGCCTGCTCAAAAAGAGCCTGATCCTGATCCTCTCCTGCTCACTGGTGATGTTCGCGGCGGGAGAGCTGCTTGCTGCGCCGCTGTCACGGCTTTTTGTCGGCTACGATACGGAACTGCTGGAGATCACCTCCCGCGCTTTTATGTTCTTTTCGTTTTCGTTCCTGTTTTCCGGGTTCTCGATCTATTGCTCGTCCTTCTTTACGGCGCTCAGTGACGGCCTGACCTCGGCGCTGCTCTCGTTTTTGCGGACGCTGGTCTTTCAGGTCGCGGCGGTGCTGCTGCTCCCGCTGATCTGGAAGCTCGACGGGATATGGCTGTCCATCGTCGTTGCCGAGGCGCTGGCGGTTATCGTAACGATCCTGTTCCTGCTCGGAAAACGGAAGCGCTACGGCTACTAATATAAAAAACAGCCGACGAGGTACACCCTCGTCGGCTCAGGCTGTCAAAAAAGTCCGGAATCGTCAAAATCGGTTCACTTTTTTATGAATTTTCAGCCCCTGCGTTTTAATTCAAAAAGCAGAATATCTCGAATTTTATAATGCAAAAAATGCTTACTTTTCAAGGATTTTGACTTACTGCGCAACTCACGCCCTACCGTACCTATGTACGCCGACGGGCGTGAGTTGCTTGCCTTCCGAACTTTTTAGCAGTCTGTCAGCGTGCCGAAAAGGGTTTTTCGACACGCTCAGCCGACGAGGTACACCCTCGTCGGCTGTTTTTCATAGTTGCGGGAAAATGCTCAGCCCTTCTGCTGTTCCTTCGCGGCCTCGAGCGCCTTGGCGAGCTGGTCGGGGCAGGAGGTGGGCTTCATGCCGCAGCGTATGCCCCGCAGACGGCGGATCACTTCGTCGACGGGCATTCCTTCCGTCAGGATGGCGACGCCCTGCGTATTGCCGCTGCAGCCGCCTACAAAACGGACGTTGGAAACAACGCCGTCGGTCAGGTCAAACAGGATCTTACTTGCGCAGACACCCTGCGTTTTGTATTCGTAATGCATAGCGTGTGCTCCTTCTCTGTATTTTCTTTGAGTATATCAAAATCATGCTTGAGATGCAAGTCTTTCATAAAATATTCAAAAACGGGGAAACTGAATGTTACCAAAACATTCATTCGGAGGAGCCATGAACGAAGAAAAAACGACGACACAGGAGCGGATCGAGGAGCTTGGAGCCGGTCTGACGCGCAGCGAAAAGGGCTGCGTTTATACACTGACGATCATCGGACAGATCGAGGGGCATCAGGTCGCGCCCGAGACGGTGAAAACGACCAAATACGAGCATGTTCTGCCGCTGCTGGCGATGATCGAGGAGAGCGACGAGATCGACGGCCTGCTTCTCCTGCTCAATACGGTCGGCGGCGACATCGAGGCGGGGCTTGCGATCTCCGAGCTGATCGCGGGAATGCGCAAGCCGACGGTCTCGCTGGTGCTCGGCGGCGGCCATTCAATCGGCATCCCGCTTGCCGTTTCTGCGAAAAAGAGCATGATCGCGCCGACGGCCAGCATGATGATCCATCCCGTGCGCATGAGCGGCGTCGTGGTCGGCGCGCCCGCGACCTACCACTATTTTCAGCGCATTCAGGAGCAGATCGCTGATTTTGTGACGGCCAATTCCCGTATCAGCCGACAGCGCTTTGAGGAGTATATGATGGCTACGGGACAGATCGCGACCGACGTCGGAACGATCGTATACGGCAGGGAAGCGGTGGAAAGCGGCCTGATCGACCGTTTGGGCGGCCTGCACGACGCCCTCGACACGCTGCACAAAATGATAAAAAAGCAGGGAAGAAATCTGCAAAAAGGATAGAAATTTCATCAGCCCTATGTTATAATAAACTTTGTATCCCCGAAAGAATACAGAGGAGACAAAGACTTGAGAATCTGGGAAGCTGTTGTATATGCGCTGTTCGGCGGCGCTGCCGAGCTGCTGCCGATTTCATTTAACGGACATGCGGCGATCCTGAAAAGTGCGTTTCACATGACCGGCCTTGCCGAAGGCGGCGGCTATTATGTCCGCGCCGCGATTTGCCTCGGCGTGCTGCTGGCGCTGCGCGTGGGCCTGCGCTCCGAGGCTGCGCCGTTCATGCGCCGCACGCTGCCGCGCGGCGGTCGGCGCCGCACCGGACGCTATGATCCGCTGGAGCGGAGAGAAAAAATGCTGTGCGCCTGTGCGCTTGTGCCAATGTTGATCTCGCTGATCTTTACTTCGAGGGCGGAGCGGCTCGGTTCCGCGCGGCTGATCGCGCTCCTATTTGCCGTGAACGCCCTGCTGATCGCGGTATGCTCCGCGCGGAAGCAGGGGGAAAAAACCGAAAAGAACGCGCTCTTTTTTGAAGTCCTTCTGATCGGTGCCGTGCGCGGGGCCTCTGTTTTCCCCGGACTTTCCTCGTTCGGCAGCTCGATCTGCCTTGGCCGCGTCTGCGGGTTCTCCGAGCAGTATAACCTCAGATTTGCCTATCGCGTCACGTTTGCCTACCAGATCGCCGCATTCTTTTACTATCTCATTCGCGCGTTTGTGTTCGGCAGTTTCTCCGGGATGATCCTGCTTGCTATGCTGCTCGCGGCGCTCACGGCTTCCGTCACCGGTTATCTGGCAATCCAGTATTTCCGCTATCTTTCCATGCGCAAGAAGCTCTCGGTTTTTTCGTTTTACTGCTGGGGCGCGGCGGCGATCGTCCTGATCCTCGCGCTTATCAACGCCTGAAATACACGGCGTACAGCAGTCTTTTCGCTGTTTCCAAAAAGGAGGTGCCGTTTTGGCTAAGGAAAAAACTACCGCAAAGCCCCGCAAGAAGCCTACACAGGCTGCCAAGTCCGTTAAGAAGGCGAAAGAGCCGCCGAAAAACCGCCGGGAGCTGTGGGGCGTTTTGTGCGTGATCCTCGCGCTGTTCGGCCTTTTGTGCTATGTGAACACGGACGCATTTCTTATCGCAACCTGCGTAAAGGTCGTCTGCGGCCTGATCGGGCAGGTCGGCAGATACATACTGCCGCTGTTTTTGATTGCCGTGGCGATCGTCCTGTTCCGCAGTAAGGGACGTCCGGTGCGCCTGCGGATCTTCTGCCTGCTGACCCTCGTCCTGACGATCTCGGCGCTGACGCATGTCTGCTATGAGGCGATCTCGGGTGTAGATTATAAGCTTGGGCTGAAGGAGCTATGGATGAACGGCCGCGAGTGGGGCGGCGGCGTTATCAGCGGCCTGATCGCGGAAGGACTTGAGGCCGCTATCATGAAGGCCGGCGCGATCATCGTGCTGACGCTTCTGCTGCTTCTGCAATGCCTCACGTTCCTGCGCATTACGGTCGACAGCCTCATCTCGGCGATCAAGAACCGCCCGAAGCTGTCGACAGATGAAAAGCCGGAGGAGCCGGAGGTCGACCCCGCCGAGCGGATCGTGAACCATGTGGCCAACAAATATATCGAGCACAGAGAGCGCCGCGCAGCAAAGGCGGAGATCGACGTGCCGGTGGACGAGCCGTCCGACGACCGTAAGGCGGCAAAGCCCGAGGAAGCTGCGCAGGCCGCCGAGCCGAAGCCGGAGAAGAAAAAGCAGACGCCGCCGCGCGACCCGAAGCTCTCCGAGATTGATATTCCGATCGATGCCGCGAAGAATCAGGTCACGATCGACGAGATCGAGCTTCAGGACCCTGAGCCGACGCCTGTAAGCGCTCCGACCGCGTCTGAGCCTGCGCCGATGCCTGCCGAAGACACGAAGATTGATCCGATCTCCGGGATGCCCGTGCTGGACCCGAAAACGGAGCCGAAGACCGAAAAGCTGAAACGAGCCGATGTCGAGGAGAGCGCGGCCGAGGTCACGCGGGAGATCGAGGAGAAAACCGAAGAAAAGGCCGAAGCGGCTCCTGAATATGTCTACCCGCCGGTATCTCTTCTGCACCTTCGGACGCAGAGCACCGTGGATGCGACCGGAGAGATGCGCGAAAATTCCAAGCGCCTTGCCGATGCGCTCAAGAGCTTCGGCATCGAACCGCATATTGTCGACGTGATCCGCGGCCCGTCCGTTACGCGCTACGAGCTGGAGCTTGACCCGGGCGTCAAGCTTTCCAAGATCACGAATCTTTCCGACGACATCGCGCTTTCTCTGGGCGCAACGGGCGTCCGTATTTCCGCGATCCCCGATAAGATATCCGTCGTCGGCATCGAGGTGCCGAATAAAACCGTCAATACCGTCTATGCCCGCGAGGTCATCGATTCTCTGGCCTTCCGCAACAGCAAGTCCAAGATTTCCTTTGCCGTCGGCAAGGATATCAGCGGCAACTGCATCGTGGGCGATATTTCCAAGCTGCCGCACATGCTGATCGCCGGCACGACCGGCTCCGGTAAATCGGTCTGCATGAATACGCTGATCGTTTCGCTGCTTTACAAGGCCAAGCCCGACGAGGTCCGCCTCATTATGGTCGACCCGAAGATGGTCGAGCTGGGCGTCTACAACGGCATCCCGCATTTGCTCATTCCGGTCGTCACGGACCCGAAAAAGGCGGCGGGCGCTTTGCAGTGGACGGTCACGGAAATGATGCGCCGCTACCGCCTGATGTCGGATATGGGCGTGCGCGATCTGGAATCGTACAATAAGGCCGTCCGCGGCGACCCGGACCAAAAGCAGATGGAGCAGATCGTGGTCGTGATCGACGAGCTGGCGGACCTGATGCTGGTCGCGGCCAAGGAGGTCGAGGAGTCGATCTGCCGCATTGCGCAGATGGGCCGCGCCTCCGGCATCCATCTGGTGATCGCGACGCAGCGTCCGTCCTCCGATGTCATTACCGGCCTGATGAAGGCCAATATCCCTTCGCGTATTGCCTTTGCGGTGTCCTCCGCGATGGAATCGCGCATCATCCTTGATACGCAGGGCGCAGAAAAGCTTGTCGGCAAGGGCGATATGCTCTTCGCCCCGCTCGGGCAGGGAAAGCCCAAGCGGATACAGGGCTGCTTTATTACCGACGAGGAGGTCCAGTCGGTCGTCAACGCGATCAAGACGCGCACCGAGAGCGATTATTCCGAAGAGATCATGGAACAGATCGAGAAGCGCGCGGAGCAGAGCGGCGGAAAATCCTCCGGCGGCTCCGATCGCGGCTCCGCCGAGACGCAGGAGGGTGACGAGCTGCTGCCCGCCGCAGTTGAGGTCATTCTGGAGACCGGACAGGCGTCCGTTTCCATGCTCCAGCGGCGCCTGAAGCTCGGCTATGCCCGCGCCGCGCGAATCGTCGACGAAATGGAGGAACGCGGGATCGTCGGTCCGTTTGAGGGCGCGAAGCCGCGTCAGCTCCTGATTACGAAGGAGCAGTGGGAGCAGATGCAGAACGGGACCTATAATCCGCCGGTCGAGGAAGAAATCCCCTGACCGTATTATCGGAAATCTCCCGGCGCTTTGACCGCAAAGCAGCCGAAGAGCCGGGGCTTTCAAATATTACCAAACGGCGTTGCATCCCGCATGGACGGGAGCGACAGCATAGGAGGAACAAAATTGAAAAAAGAATCCATACTGCGGTTAACCGAGCTGGCAGTCCTGCTGGCGATCCTGCTTTTGCTTGAGGTCACCGGACTCGGAATGTTCAAAACCTTCGGACTTGAAATGACCATTATGCAGGTTCCGGTCATTCTGGCGGCGATCCTGATCGGACCGTCCGGCGGCGCGATCATGGGACTTGCGTTCGGCCTCGTCAGCTTTTACGAATGCTTCGGAAAAAGCGAGTTCGGCGCGATGCTGCTGGGCATTAACCCGTTCCTGACGTTTCTCGTCTGTGTTCCGACGAGAACGCTGATGGGGTGGCTCTGCGGCCTGATTTTTAAGGGACTTGACCGTAAGCTTCGCACGAAGAAATATGCGCTGCTGTCTTACGGCGCGGCCAGCCTCAGCGGCGCACTGCTCAACACGGTGCTGTTTATGACGGCACTCTGCCTCTGCTTCTATGCAACGGATTATATTCAGGGCATCGCCGGAGCGCTCGGCTCGAAGAGCATCCTTGAATTTGTCCTCTTGTTTGTCGGCGTTCAAGGGCTTGTCGAGGCGCTGGTCTGCGCGGTGCTCGGCACGGCGATCAGCCGCGGCGTTGCCCGCGCGCTCCATCGGTAAGGCGCGGAAAGCGCCGATGGCCTCGAGAAGCGCCGCGCAGCTTTAAAACAGCTATAATCTGCCGCAGCAGTTGCCAAACTGCTGCGGCAGACCAGCGTGTCGAAAAACCCTTTTCGACACGCTGGCAGACTGCTAAAAAGTTCGGAAGACAAGCAACTCACGCCCGTCGGCGTACATAGGTACGGTAGGGCGTGAGTTGCGCAGTAAGTCAAAATCCGTGCAAAGCAAGCAGATTTCACATTATATAGTTCGGAATATCTCGTTTTTTGAACCAAAACTCAGATAGTAAAAATCTGTTAAAAAGTTAGCCGATTTTGACGATTACGGACTTTTTTGACAGTCTGATCTGCCGCAGCAGTTGCCAAACTGCTGCGGCAGACGTGTTTTGGTGCGATCTCCGAAAGAGATCAGGGCCTATGCGCCTCACGCCGTGCAGGCGGAGCGGAGAGAGCGGCAAGCTCCTGATAAAGGCCGATCGCTGCGACACAGCGGCGGCGCTCCGCCATGGAAAGCTTTGCTTGCAGCGTTTCGGGCGTATCGTAGTAACGAACGCCGTTTTTCTCGGTTCTCAGATAGCAAACCGCTTGCGAAAGCCGCTTTGCAGGCAGGGCTGCGTTTCCGCCCGGGCCGGGAACGAACCGATCCCACGGGATCAGCTCCAGCATCCAGCCGGTGGGAAAGCGCCGTTCCGCGCTGCTCAGAAATGCTTCCCAGCTATTGCAAGGTGTCGGGCAGGAGAGCACGGGCTGCATTCCTTCGGCGGCAAACCGCGCCGGGACGGCAAACAGCTTCGAGCGGCTCGTGCGGCCGCGCAGCAGCCGAAGCAATGAGCGGTGCCGCTCCGAGACGGGCCGCTCAAAGTCGAGATAGCAGCCGTTTACGCAATACTGCGACAGAGTCTGAACGGCTTCCTCCGAGATCTCGGGCAGAACGGCGTCGTCGATCACGCACGGCATACCGGGAACGACGTGCTGCGGGATCCGCGCGCTTCCGTCGGCATTGAAGCCGAAACCCGTCTGCGCCCAGCGCTTCTTTGAATTGTTCACAATTTCTTTCCAATTTGCGGCATAATACAAGGGGATCGGCAATAGACAAACCTCCCAATCGGTGGTATAATCAAGACGAACGAAGAAGCGACGCTTCTTCCGAAGAAAGTCTTGCGATAACCATGGCTGTTTGACTCGCCGGAGATCGCAGACTTCCCAATCAATTTTATTGGATTGTTGAGAAGTTTATGCTGTCATTCTTACCGACCCTGCGCTTTGAACGGCTCACAGACATCACGCCGGAGCTGCTTTCCGCCCACGGTATCTCGCTGCTGCTGATGGATTTTGACAATACGATGCTGCCGTATACGACGGACGTGCCGACACCGGAGCTGCTTGCATGGCTCGTGCGCATGAAGGCGGCGGGGATCACGCTGTACATCGTCTCCAACAGCCGAAAGCCCCGTGTGCCGAGGTTTTCCGAGGAATACGGTATACCCTGTGTGACCCGAGCCGCGAAGCCCGGCGTCCGAGGCATCAGGGAAGCAATGGCACGTTTCCGCGCCGACCGTGCCGAGACCGCGCTTGTCGGCGACCAGATCTATACCGACGTGCTGGGCGCGAATCTGGCGGGCGTGACGGCGCTTCATGTACGATCCATACATAATCACACCGTCTGGCTCAAGCTGCGGCACCTGCTGGAGCTGCCCTTTTTGGCCATGTCGGAGAAAAGGAGAGTAACAAAATGACAAATCTTGAAAAGTACCGCTCCGTGCTGAAAAACGAGGCTGCCGGATTGTTCCTGACCTCGCGCTACAGCCGCATGTATGCCGCGCAGTTCGACATTGCCGAGGGGTATGCCGTCATCGGGAAAAATGGTGCGTATTATTTTACCGACGGACGCTATATCGAGTCGGCGCAGAATAACATCCACGGCTTCCGTGTTGTGGAGATCGGCGCAAACAAAAGCCTCTCGTCTGCCGTCAATGAGGTGCTGGCCGCAGAGGGCATCACCGAGCTGGGCTATGAGGAAAACTATCTGACCGTCGCGGAGCTGAAGCAGTTTGAAGAGGTGCTCAACGCCGAGTTTGTCCCGATGCAGAACGCGATCAATCCCTTCCGTTACTCCAAGGACGCCTGGGAGCTTGAGCGAATGGAGAAGGCGCAGGAGATCACGGACAAGGCCTTTACCGAGGTCTGTACGCGTATCCGCGAGGGAATGACCGAGAAGGAGCTTGCGGCCGAGCTGATCTACTGCCTGTATAAAAACGGCGGCGAGGGCCTTTCCTTTGATCCGATCGTTGTTTCCGGACCCAATACCAGTATGCCGCACGGCGTCCCCGGTGAGCGCAGACTGCAGAAGGGCGATTTTATCACGATGGACTTCGGCGTCCTCTATCAGGGCTACTGCTCCGATATGACCCGTACCGTTGCGCTGGGACATGCGACGGACGAAATGCGGGAGGTCTACAATACGGTCCTGAAGGCGCAGCTTGCGGGTATTGCCGTTTCCAAGGCGGGCGTCAGCGGCAAGGCGGTCGACGGTGCCGCAAGACAGGTGATCGCCGATGCCGGGTACGGTCCGTACTTTACGCACAGCTACGGCCACAGTCTCGGCCTTGAGATCCACGAAAATCCGAACTGCAATATGCGCAACGAGGAGCCGATCCCGCTCCATGCCGTCGTTTCCGCCGAGCCGGGCATCTACATTCCCGGCAAGTTCGGCGTACGCATCGAGGATGTCGTTGTGTTTGAAGAAAACGGATGCCGTGTTCTTACGAAAAGTCCGAAAGATTTGCTGATTCTGTAAGGAAATCAGAAGAAAGACTTGCATTTTTCTTTCCTATCGGTTAAAATAGGGAAGTACTATGTATACATTCGCCCGTAAGAGGGAAAATAGGAGGACAAATATATGATTTCTGTCAGCGACTTTCGTAACGGCGTAACCTTTGACATGGACGGCAAGGTCATGCAGATCGTCGAATTTCAGCATGTCAAGCCCGGCAAGGGCGCAGCCTTCGTCCGCGTCAAGATGCGCAACGTCATTACCGGCGGCGTTACCGAAACGACCTTCAACCCGAACGACAAGTATCCCACCGCGTATATCGAGCGCCGCAAGATGGACTATTCTTATAACGACGGCGATCTGTACTACTTCATGGATAACGAGACCTATGAAATGACGCCGGTCAATAAGGACATTCTCGACGGCAGCTTCCGCTTTGTCAAGGAGAACGACCAGTGCACCGTCCTGTCCTACAAGGGCAGCGTTTTCAGCGTCGAAGCTCCGAATTTTGTGGATCTTGAGGTCACCAAGACCGAGCCGGGTCTGGCAGGCAACACCGCGACCAACACCCTGAAGCCCGCCACCGTCGAAACCGGCGCTGAGGTCAAGGTTCCTCTGTTCATCAACGAAGGCGACCGTATTTCTATTGACACGCGCACCGGCGAATATCTTGGCCGTGCCAAGAGCTGAGTGCTGACGAAAGGAGAACGACATGACTCTCTCTGAAAAATCCGCTTATCTGAAGGGCCTGATGGATGGTCTGAATCTGAACAAGGAAGCGCCCGAGGGCAAAATGATCTCCGGGATCGTGGACCTGCTTCAGGAAATGACGGCTTCTCTGGCAGTCCTTGAGGAAAATGCCATCGCCGTTTCCGACGAGCTGGACGAGATCGAGGACGATCTGGATGCCATCGAGGACTTCCTCATGGACGAGGACGACGAAGACGACGACTATGACGATGACGACGACTACGAATATGCCGACGACGACGGCGAGGATTTTAACTACGATGATGAAGATGTCGTTTACGAAGTGACCTGTCCGACCTGCGGCGAGGTGCTGCATCTCGACGAGGAAACGCTCCTCAAGGAGTCTGTCCATTGTCCGAAGTGCAACGAGCTTCTGGAGTTCGACTTCGATGAAGACGACGAGGACGACGGCGAAGACGTAAAATTCTGATAGTTCCGAGAATAGACTGAGGCGGAGAGCATGTGCTCTCCGCCTTTTTGTCGGAAACAGTCGGGGACCGGTAAGCATAGAATGGACGGGGTGATCGGAATGCGGGAACGCTTGGAGCGCCTTTTGTGCGTAAAGTCCATTGTAACGATTTTTCTTACGGTCATATTTGCAATCTTGGCGATCCGCCGCGTTGTCAGCGCGGATCAGTTTATTACGATCTTTACCGTCGTTGTGTCGTTCTACTTCGGAACGCAGCATGAACGCCGTGGCGAGCAATAGTAAAAACAGCAGCGGCAGGCACATTCTGTACCTGCCGCTGTCGTCATTATTTTCTCTTGGCGGTGGCCTTGTTTAAGATCAGGACAAAAATCAGCATAATCAGGATCACTACAAAGATGCTGCCCCAGCCGATACCAATCAGCTTTAAGGATTCTGCGGCTGTGGCGGGACGGTCCGGTATCGATGCGGCTTCTGCGGCCGCCTCTGTCGCCGCCTGTGTCAAGTCGAAAAATGGAATAAACATGAGCGCGTTACCTCCTTAACCCAGCGTGTAGACCAGACTCATGATCAGGCCGCCCGCGATCACGGAGGCGATCTGACCGGAGACGTTTACCGCGACGGTGTGCATCAGCAGGAAATTCTGCGGGTCTTCCTTGAGTCCCATTTTGTGAATGACGCGCGAAGCCATTGGAAATGCGGAGATACCGGCCGCGCCGATCATCGGATTGAGCTTTTTCCCCTTCGGCAGGAAGAGATTGATGAGCTTCGCAACCAGAACACCGCCGGCCGTGTCGAAAATAAAGGCGACAAGGCCAAGCCCCATAATAATCAATGTCCGGACCTGCAAGAAGTCCTTCGCGCCCATTTTTGCGGCAATGGAAATGCCGAGGAACAGCGTGATGAGATTCGCTAGGACCTTTTGTGCGGTCTCGGACAGAGAGTCGAGCACGCCGCACTCGCGAATCAGATTTCCGAACATCAAAAAGCCAATCAGTGCGACTGCCTTCGGCGCAAAGATGCCCGTGATAACGGTAATGACGATGGGGAAGAGTATACGCGTAAGCTTGGAGACGCTCTGCGGCTCGTAGGGCATACGGATCAGGCGCTCCTTTTTCGTCGTCAGCAGGCGAATGACCGGCGGCTGAACGATTGGCACCAGCGCCATATAGGAGTATGCCGCGATCGTGATCGGGCCGATGAAGTTGCTGCTCAGCTCCTTGGCAACCACGATGGAGGTCGGTCCGTCGGCCGCGCCGATGATGGCGATCGAGGCGGCATCGCGGATATCGAATCCGCAGAGACTTGCCATAAAGAACGTAAAGAAGATGCCGAATTGCGCGGCGGCTCCGAAGATCATCAGCTTCGGATTCGACAGCAGCGGTCCAAAGTCGATCATTGCACCGATGCCGATGAACAGCACCAGAGGAAACAGCTCGTTGGCAATGCCGTTGTTGTAGAGCAGATCGATGATGCCGAGGCCCGCGCCCGGCAGATTCATGAGGATCGCGCCGAAGCCGATCGGCAGCAGCAGCGACGGCTCCATGTCCTTTGCGATAGCGAGATAGATCAGCACGCCGCCGATCACCCACATTACGACCATTTGCCAGCCGTCGTTCTGAAACAGAAGCTTCACATTGTCAAATAAGGCTTCCAAATCGTATCCTCCCATATAGAACCGAGATGCTAAAATCATAACATGACGGCCTTGTATTTGCAAGGTTTTTTGTTAAGATTTTACTTTGATTTTACACAGAGGAACACACGGCGGATTTCTTTGTGATTTCTGCACGAAAAGAGTGACAAAATGGCGGAAATGTGATACAATCCTGTTGCGTCCCCGTATGGGGACGGCACGACGGCATTTCCGGGCACCGCAGGCAAGCGGCCGAGGCACGCCGCGTATTTTTGAGATAAAGCTTCATGCATGGGCTCTGCACCGCGAAAACGCACAAACGCCGGTGCATGAAGCTTTTGTGCATCATTTCCGGTTGCCCCGCAGGGACGAGGGAATGGTACATTTCTTGCTTTGCCTTTGCATAGCAAAAACTCCGGAGGGCGAGGCATAGTCTTCCGAAACGCGAATACGCTTTTACAGACAGAAAGGATACGACTTATGATCGAACTTGTTGATATTGCGCACGCACAGGAGCTGGACGAATATGTCATGCAGAATGAGACGTGCCATTTTATGCAGACCTCGCTTTGGGGCAAGGTGAAACGGAGCTGGGGCTGGTACGGCCTGATCTGCCGCGACGATTCCGGTAAGGTCGTCGGCACCATGGCGCTGCTGCGCCATGACCTTCGGTTCGGAAACCGCTGCCTGCTTTACGCGCCGTGCGGCCCGATTTTCGACGACGAGCGTGCGTTCCGCGAGCTGACCGAGGAGGCCAAGAAGCTTGCAGGCAGCATCCACGCCTATATTCTGCGCATGGACCCCTGTATTCCCGAGGAAGACAAGGAATTTCCGAAGCTTGCGGCGGAATTGGGCTTTTCGCTCGACCGCGCGTCCGATTTCTCCCTGTTTCAGCCGCGCTGTGTCTATCTGCTCGATCTGAACGGCCTGACGCCCGAGACGCTTATGGCGGGCTACCACACCTCGACCCGCCGCAATGTCCGCATTGCACAGCGCAAGGGCGTCGAGGTCTGCCACGGCACGCTGGACGATCTGCCCGATTTCTGCCGCATGATGGAGCAGGTGGCGAAGAAAAATGGCTTTACACCGCGCAGCGAGACGTATTTCCGTGAGTTCCTGACCGGAATGGGCCAATATGCCACGCTCTATCTTGCGAAGCTCGACGGAAAGACGATCGGGGCGACGATCTCGACGATCATGGGAAACCGCTCCTGCTTTATGTATAGCTGCTCGGACCAGTCCTGCCTTGCGTTCAGACCGAATGAAATTCTGCAATACCAAATGCAGTGCGACGCATTGAAGGCGGGCTGCCGCTGGTTTGATTTCCGAGGCGTTGAGGGCTATCCGACCGAGGACAATCCGCATTACGGCCTGCATACCTATAAGGCCGGTTTTGGCGCGTATTTCTGCGCGTACGAGGGGCAGTTCGATTATGTTCTGCGGCCGGGCACGGTGAAGCTGCTTTCCGTGCTATCGAAATTCATCCATTGAGATAAGAAAAAACCGGGAACGCAAATTGAAGCGTTCCCGGTATTTTATCGCTATTTTTTCCGGATTCTTCTGCGGGATTTTCCGGCGCTTACGCGGTTGTCGCGCCGCGCCATCTGATCGTCGAAAATCAGGAGCAGGAAGCGCTGAATGGTCGGACAGGCGGTCATCATTGCCGCTAAGACCAGAATTGATTCCTTGCTGATCCGCGGCAGCTCAAAGAAGCTGTGCAGGAAGAGCAGACACACCAGCATTGCCGCCAGCATCAGCGAAAACACCGCGACGCGGAGCTTGGTAAAGGGCTTGGAAACATGGTAGAGCGTGAGGAAACCGACCGTTGCAACGATCCAAACGGCGATCGTATTCAGATCCTGATCCGGAAGGTCAAAGGTCGCGGCGAACAGTCCCGCGAAAACGACCAGAATGATATTGGTCAGGCCGCCGGGCATAGCGCGTCGGATGACGTTCCGCAGGAAATGCCCTTCCACGCGCGCATAGTTCGGTTCCAAGGCGAGGAAGAACGCGGGAACGCCGATCGTCAGCGCACTGATGAGGGAAAGGTGTATGGGCTGGAGCGGCGCGGGCATATCGACAAACATCAGAATGACCGCCAGCGCAAACGAGAAAATGTTCTTGACCAGAAACAGCGATGCGGCTCTCTGTATGTTATTGATCACGCGGCGTCCCTCTGCAAGGATGCGCGGCAGCGCACTGAATTGCGAATCCATCAGCACGATCTGCGCTACCTGAGAGGCTGCCTGACTTCCCGAGGCCATCGCGATGCCGCAGTCGGCGTCCTTGAGCGCCAGAACGTCGTTTACGCCGTCGCCGGTCATGGCGACCGTGTGCCCCTGCGCTTGGAACGCCTTGACAAGATAGCGCTTCTGCTCCGGCGTGACGCGTCCGAAGACGGTGTACCGCTGTACGGCGTTTAGGTAGTCGTTTTCGGTTTTCAGAGTCGACGCGTCGATATAACGTTCGGCTTTTTCGATCCCGGCACGCTTGGCCACCTCCGAGACGGTGATGGGATTGTCACCGGAGATGACGCGCACGGAAACGCCCTGTGACGCAAAATAACGGAAGGTCTCCGGCGCGTCGGGTCGCAGCAGATTGTTAAGAAAAATCAGTGCGATCGGTGTGACGGCGGCGCAGTCGAGCTTTTCCGTCAGCGGTGCCTGATAGGCGGCCAGCAGCAGTACACGGCATCCGCGCTGCGACCACGGCTCGGCATTGCCGCGAATGCTTTCGTAACGGTCGCCCATGACAAATTCCGGAGCGCCGATGATATATCTGCCGTGTTCGGCAAATTCCGCGCCCGACCACTTGGTCGAGGAGGAAAAGGGAATGCGCTTTGTTGCCGTCCAGTGGGTGCCGCCGGAAAACTGCGCGGCCATAGCCGTTGCCGTTTCGTTGTCCGGTTCTTCGCCGCTGTAGAACGCGGAAAGAATTTGCTCAATGTCCTCGTAGGTGAATTTTCCGTCCGGGAGCGGGAAAATGTCGGCGACCTCCATTGCAGGCTCCGTGATTGTGCCGGTCTTGTCGACGCACAAGACGTCGACATGCGCCAGCGTCTCGATACAGTTCATATCCTGCACAAGCACGCGGCTCTTCGTCAGCTTCAGACAGCTTACGGCAATGGCGACGCTTGTCAGCAAATACAGGCCCTCGGGGATCATACCGATCAGGACGGAAACGGTACCCTGCACCGCGTCGCGGATCGGCTGCTCAAGAACGTAGAACTGGCGAATGAACAGCGCGATGCCCAGCGGAACGAGAGCGATGCCGACGAACGTGATCAGGCGCGTCAGAGACTTCATCATTTCGGACTTGGTCGAACGGACGTTTTGCCGCGCCTCTGCGGCCAGACGGGCGGCATAGCTGTCCGCGCCTACGTGGGTAAGCTGCGCCTTGCAGCGTCCAGAGATGATGAAGCTGCCGGATTTCAGGCGGTCGCCGGGGTTCTTGAGGATCGCATCGGCTTCGCCCGTCAAAAGGGATTCGTTGACCTGGACCTGACCGCTTCTTACCAGCGCATCGGCGCAGATCTGATCGCCTGCGGCAAATTCGACGATATCATCACGGACAAGCTGGTCGGTGCGCACCTTTATGCGCTCGCCGCAGCGGACCGTTCGGACCGTACCGACGGACACCAGCGTGAGCTTGTCGACGGCGCGCTTGGCGCGAAGCTCCTGAAAAATACCGATCACGGTATTTGCCGCCGCGACGACCAGGAAGGTCATGTTTTTAAATGAACCGACGAGCGCCAGCGCCAGCCCGAGGACGAGAAAGATCAGGTTAAAGAATGTCAAGGAGTTTTCCTTAATGATCTGACGCTCCGATTTTGTGTTCGATGCGGGAGTACTGTTGCGCAAGCCCGCCCGTTGACGCTGCTCGATCTGCTGCACCGTAAGCCCGGTATCGGGGTCGGCGTTTACAACGGGGACGGACGGATATTTTCTTTTTTGTGTCAGCGCTTCCTGCTTCATAACAAGCTCCCGTTTACGGCTCCGACTGTTCCGAGACAAGACGGCGGCCTGAAGATTTTGTTGTTAAAAATTATAGCATAAACCGTCAGAAAAATATACAGTCGACATGATTTATTAACAATTTTTGCCGAAATTTCAAAAACCGGACAAAATCGCGCCCGACGGGCGGGTACGAAAGAAATTTGTTTGAAAAAAACGGAAGTTATGCTTGCTTTTTGGGAAGAAGTGTGCTATAATCGGCGAGTCTGCAAATGGGTGGTCCTCTGCCGCGTGGTCACGTGCGCATGAACGCCTAATAAATAAGGAGGACACTGTTATGGATCTGATGAAGGCTCTGACCAGCCAGTACATGAAGGAAGAACTGCCGCAGATGAATGTCGGCGACACCGTTCGCGTTCATGTAAAAATCAAGGAAGGCACTCGCGAGAGAGTGCAGGCATTCGAGGGAACCATCATTGCCCGCAAGCATGGCGGCATTGAGGAGTCCATCACCGTTCGCCGCCTGAGCTACGGCGTCGGCTGTGAGAAGGTTTTCCCCGTGCATTCTCCTAACATCGTCAAGGTTGAGACCGTTCGCCGCGGCAAGGTCCGCCGTGCGAAGCTGTACTACCTGCGTGACCGTCTCGGCAAGGCTGCCAAGGTCAAGGAGAGAGTCTGATTCCGAAAACAATACCCCGTACCTTCCGCTTGGAGGGAACGGGGTTTGTTTTTATTTCCGAGGCGTCACGGCTCTTCGTCGAACAGCTCGCAGAGCAGGGCGTATTCCGCGTCGTCCATGCGGAAAGACTGCCGTATGTCCGCAAGTCTGTCGAAGGAGTCAACGGTAATATCGTCGGAACGGAATTTTTCCTTGATCTCCAGCATCGCTTTCAGACGCTGTGGATTCCCGCCGTCAAAGCTCACAAAGGTGAATGTGTACGATTTTCCGTCGGTGGTCGTAAACGTAAGCCGGGGAAAGTAAGAGCGGCGGCGCAAACCGACCGTGACCGTCAGCGCGTCAAGCTCGGAAAGCGGATAGACCTCGGCTTCAACATTCACGGCGTTGTAGTCGCGGATCGTCGCGGAAGCGTCGAGCGTATCGCGGCCGAAGTAGCCGAAGCAGTGCAGGACCAGCGTAAGGATCAGACCGCCGAGCCAGAGATGAAGGAGCACGGGCCGCTGCTTTTTGCGCGGCTCGGTGCGCTTTTTAAAGAGCGGCTTTGCGGGCGCGTACTTCGGGTCCTTCGGGTTAATCTTTTTGTTGCCGAAGATCGGCCGACGATCCGTAAAGAATGCGCCGAGAGCGACACTGCCGCTGATCAGCAGATAGAGATCGCTGAGGAAAATCAAAAAGGCGCTGGCGTGGTCGCTGACCGCAACGACATTTTTGTCGGAGAAACCGATCTCCTCACGCAGCCTGACCCGCAGCAGCAGGAGGGCCAAGGAGCCGATCACGATAAAGAGAAACGCCGCAAAGTAGATGCATTTATCGATGCAGGAGAGGGGAGGCGTCCGCTTATGGAACCGCCTTTTCCGTGTTCCCATCAGACTCCCGTCATTGCCTCGAGGACGGTCATTTCCTCCATATCGATGCCCTTGTGAAGCGAAAGGGCTTCTTCGATGTCAATATCGCACATTTTTCCGTCGCAGATGCAGACGACGCGGTTTGTGCCGCCCGCGGAGAGAATATCTACCGCGCGGTAGCCCATTCGGGTCGCCGTGACGCGGTCGCGGCCGGTAGGTGTGCCGCCGCGCTGGATATGCCCGAGCACGGTCACGCGAGGCTCGATGCAGATCTCGTCTCTGATCTTCTGAGCCACGTCGTAGGCGCTGCCCGCACCCTCCGCGACGACAACCATATAGTGCGTAAAGCCGTTGAGACGCGCATTGCGGATTTTTTCGATGACCTCTTCGTCAAAGCTTTCTTTGCTCTCCGGGACGAGAACGGCCGTCGCGCCGACGGCGATGCCGACGTAAAGAGCCAAATGTCCCGCGTTTCTGCCCATGACCTCTACCACGGAGCAGCGCTCATGCGACTGCATGGTATCGCGCAGCTTATCGATGCATTCAATGGCGGTATTGGCGGCGGTGTCAAAGCCGATGCAGTAGTTCGTGCAGGCGATATCGTTGTCGATCGTGCCGGGAATGCCGACGACGGAAATACCGTGGCGGGAAAGCTCCAGCGCACCGCGGAACGTGCCGTCGCCGCCGATGGCGACGATCCCGTCAAGCCCGAGCAGCTTACAGGTGTTGACTGCCTTCTGCTGTCCCTCGGGTGTGCGAAATTCCTCACTGCGCGCGGTATAGAGGATCGTGCCGCCGCGATTGATGATGTGCGCCACGCTCTTTTCGTCCAGCTTTACGATATCGCCGTTGATAAGGCCGTTCCAGCCCCGGCGGATACCGACGACATCAATCCCGCGAAAGATGGCTGCCCGAACAACGGCGCGGACAGCCGCGTTCATACCGGGAGCGTCGCCGCCGCTGGTCAATACGCCGATGCGGCGGATTTTTTGTTGCATCGTTTGCTGAGTCATAATGGTTATCTCCGTTTCTTGAAAAATGCAGGCACCCGCATCCGCGTGGATACGGGTGCCGAGGTGATGAGTGTATTTCCGAGGAAGGCTTTAGACTGCCGTCGTGCCGGAGGTCAGACCCCGGCGCACGGCCGGAACGCCGTGTCGATCACAGGCGGATGTCCGCAGCCTTGGTCTTGCGGCCTTCCTTGATCTTGATCTCGCCCTTACCGATCGCGGAGACCGGGCAGACGAGCGCACAAAGATGGCAGCCGACACATTTTTCCTTGTTGCAGGTGGGGCGGCGCTTGTCTTCGTCCCACTGCATTGCCTGATGTGCGCCGTCATAGCAGGAGATGTAGCAGCGGCCGCAGCCGACGCATTTGTCCTCGTGAATTTCGGGATAGACGATGTAGTCGCGGTTCAGCTCCTCGGCGGGGATAATATTCTTCGTCGCCAGACCGACCAGCTCGTGCAGACTGTCAACGCCCTTTTCGTCCATGTAATGCATCAGGCCGTTTTTCATGTCCTCCACGACGCGATAGCCGTACTGCATACAGGAGGTGGTCATCTGAAGCGTCGTAGCGCCCATGAGGATAAATTCTGCCGCATCCTCCCATGTCTCGATGCCGCCGATGCCGGAGATGGGCAGGTCCTTCAGCCGCTCGTCGGAGCGCATCTGTTGTAGGAAGCGCAGCGCGATGGGCTTGACCGCCTTGCCGGAATAGCCGGAGATGGAAGACTTGCCGTCGACGATCGGCATACCGATGTATTTGTCGAGGTCGACATTGCAGACGGACTTAACGGTATTGATCGCCGCGATGCCGTCCGCGCCGCCCTCCAAACTTGCCAGAGCGACGGGGACCATGTCGGTGATATTCGGCGTCATTTTTGCCATAAAGGGGAGGTTCGTACCGCGGCGAACGGCCTGACAGTATTTTTTGCACAGCTCGGGGCTGGAGCCGACGTCACTGCCCATGGCATGGGAGGTCATCTGCGGGCAGGAGAAGTTCAGCTCGATCATATCCGCACCGGCTTCCGTGACCAGACGCGCCAGCTCTTCCCACGTCTGCTCGTCGTTGCCCATGATGGAGGCAATCAGGACCTTGTGCGGGAACTCGGCCTTCAGACGGCGCAGATCGGCCAGATTTTCTTCCAGCGGATGCTCCGCGATCTGCTCCATATTCTTAAAGCCGATGAAGCCGGTGGATTCCTTGTCGAGCTTGTCGAAGCGCGGCGAAACCTCGTCGATAAAATAGGATTTCGGACCGATGGTTTTGAACACGACGCCGCCGAAGCCGACCTCGTAGGCCTTTTTGCACATGTCGTAGCAGTTGCCGACCGGTGAGGAGGAGAGGCAGAAGGGGTTGTCGAATTTAACGCCTAAAAAATTGACGGATAAATCTTTCTTGATCATCTTATTTCCCTCCCAGATAAGCGTCGAGATAGCAGGCGGCAAGCTTCGCGCTCTTGACCGCGCCGACGACGCTCTTTTCTTTGTTTTCGGAAATATCGCCCACGACAAAGACGTTGCTGTCCTCTGCGCGGAAATACTTGGTCACCGCCTCGTTGCGCTCAAAGCGAAGCCCCAGCCCCTCGGCGTCAAGCTCCTGACCGACGGCAAGGATGATCTTATCGGCGGTAAAGGTGATCTCGCTGTCGATTTTTCTGTGCTTGAAGGTGACGGTTTTTCCGTCGACCTTGGTGGGAATATAGCCGTCGTAGATGGAAACCTCCAGTGCGCGTGCGCCCTCAAGCTCCTTCTTGCTGGCCTTGAACTCACAAAATTCTTCGTAGGCGATCGCCGTGACGTTTTTAGCGCCCAGCATTTTCAGCGTGGTGCATACGTCCATGGAAACGTCGCCGCCGCCGACGACGAGAATATTCTTCTCGACGTCGATCGCGCCCTGCGTCTCTTTCGCGCGCTTCAGGAAGGAAACCGCCGTTTCGACATTTTCGTTGCCCTCGAACATGGGAAGCCACTTGCCCCCGCTGAGTCCGACGGCGACGACCACGGCGTCGAATTTGGTTTTCAGCTCCTCGATCGGGACGTCCTTTCCGACCCGAACGCCGGTATGTACGACAAGACCGAGTTCAATGATGCGCCGAATCTCCGTATCCACGATGCGGTCGGGGAGACGGTATTCGGGAATGCCGTAGCGGAGATAGCCGCCGAGCTTTTCTTCTTTTTCAAAGATCTCGACCGCGTAGCCCTTCTTGAGCAGCTCACCGGAGACTGCAAGACCGCCGGGGCCTGCGCCGATCACGGCGACACGCTTGCCGTTGTCCTCCGCCTTTTCCAGAATATTCATGCCGAGAGCTTCTTCCATATCGGTAACATAGCGCTGGATTCTGCCGATATCGATCGGCTTATCAATGCCGCAGCGCGAGCAGCCGAGCTGGCAGTATTTTTCGGTCGGGCAGACTCGTGCGCAGACCGCGCCTAAGATATTGTTTTCGCGGATCGTTTCAGCCGCGCCCTTGAAATTGCGAAAACGGACGCTTCTGATAAACTTTGCGGGGTCGGTTCCCGCGGGGCAAGCCTTTGAACAGGGGGCGTCGTGGCACAGCAGGCAGCGCGCTGCTTCCTCGCAGATCGTTACGGGGGTAAAGCCGGGTTCCAGCTCCTTGGAATATTTTACATCCATTTGAAAGACCTCCTTTTTGTTTCAACTGAGCCTGTTATTATCATATCATACGCGCGAAAAATGTCAAGAATACGTCAAACAATATTTCATAAAAGCATGGAAAAACGGCATGATCTGTGTTATGATGAATAAAAACCCCAAGGAGGCAGAGAGTATGACTTTTAACGCAAAAAAGGTTTCCGAGGAGATCGCGCAGTGGATTCAGGAATGGTTTGAAAAAAACGGCAAGGGCTGTAACGCCATTGTCGGGATTTCCGGCGGAAAGGACAGCTCCGTCGCCGCCGCGCTCTGCGTCAAGGCGCTGGGACGCGAACGCGTGATCGGCGTGCTGATGCCCAACGGCGAACAGCATGACATCGACATGGCGAAGCTGCTGGTCGAACATCTCGGCATAGAGCATTACGTCGTCAATATCAAGGACGGCTATGAGGGGCTTCTGCACGCGGTGACGCATGAGCTTGGCGCGGTCAGCCGCGACACGACGATCAATCTTGCGCCGCGTCTCCGCATGGCGACGCTCTACGCCGTCGGACAGAGCAAAAACGGCCGCGTCGTGAATACCTGCAATCTTTCCGAGGACTGGGTCGGCTATTCCACGCGCTACGGCGACAGCGCCGGAGATTTCAGCCCGCTGTCGATGCTGTGCGTCCGCGAGGTCAAGGCGCTCGGACGGGAGCTGGGTCTGCCGGAGTGTCTTGTGGAAAAGACGCCGATCGACGGCCTGTGCGGACAGACCGACGAGGAAAAGCTCGGCTTTACTTATGAGACGCTTGACAGCTACATCCGCGACGGGATCGCGCCTGATCCCGAAACAAAGGCACGCATCGACCGCCTCTACGAGCTTAACCGCTTTAAGGTCCGCTTTATGGACGTGTTCCCGTATCAGGCGGACTGAAATTTCAACGATATCGCGAAAAAATCCGGAGAAAATTTAAGAGCGGCATATCCATTTGGATATGCCGCTCCAGACTGTCAAAAAAGTCAAGCTTGTCATTGCGAGGCCCCATAAGGGGCCGTGGCAATCTCGCAGAATGATCCGGAATCCTCGGTAAACTCCGGCGAATCCGAAACATTTTACATGAGATTCCCACGTCGCTTCGCTCCGACCGGCAAGCGGAGTGTCCGTATCCGTAAGGCGGCAAAGCCACCAACGGCTACGTCATCGGAATGACATGACCGAGGGTTCTTTGACACGCTCGAGCGGCATATCCATTTGGATATGCCGCTCTTCTTGCCGGGAAACTTACTTCATGTTGCGCTCGTAGGCTTCAATCATCTTCTTGACCATCTGGCCGCCGACGCTGCCGGCCTCACGGGAGGTCAGGTCGCCGTTGTAGCCCTGCTTCAGGTTGACGCCTACCTCGTTGGCGGCCTCCATCTTGAACTTGTCCATAGCCTCACGAGCCTCGGGAACGTTGATCTGGTTGCTGTTTTTCATTTCATCCATCTCCTTTCGTCGATTTGAGTCATCAAATGTAGAAATTTGATTTCCTCGGTGCTAGTTTTACCGCTTGCAAAGGAATTATCGATGACATTTTTTGAAAAAATACCGCATTTTTACCGAAACGGAGCACATCGAAACGCGTTCCTTGACATTAGGAGGCCAAAACGTTATAATTCGTAAGGAAAGATATGTAATACTGTTTCCGAATGAGATTTTTTCTGATCGAATTTTTTATAAGGCGCTCGGACGGCATCAAGGACCGTTTCGGCGCAGTTGAGGGAAATGATATGTTCACGATTTCGGTCGCCGGTCTGAATATCGGCATAGAGCACCGCTTCAATTATATTTTGCGGGAATGCGGCCCGTATCTGACGGAGAAGGAGCCGGACTTTCGCGTTTTCACGACGCCCGAAAAGGTGATTGCGGAGCAGCGCGATTTCGGCGAGAGGCGCTCCCGCGCGGAAAGCATTTGCCTGCAGCGCGAGATCGCCGAGCGTCTTCCGGCGTATGACGCGTTTGTGTTCCATGCGGCGATCCTGAAGATCGACGGCCGCGCTTACGCATTTACGGCGCCGAGCGGAACCGGAAAAACGACGCATATTTTACAATATCTGGAACGCTTTGGAGACCGTGTCACGGTCCTGAACGGCGATAAGCCGATCCTGCGGCGGACCGACGGCGAGTTTTATGCTTACGGCACGCCGTGGAACGGAAAGGAAAGGCTGGGCGCGAATACTTCTGCGCCGCTCTGCGGCATTTGTTTTCTGGAGCGCGGCGAACAGAACGAGATCAATGAGTTGGACGGGCAAAGCGCGCTGCCGCGTATGATGCGTCAAATCTATCTGCCGCAGGACGCGCGGAACCGCCTGCGGATGCTGGAGCTGCTGGACGCGCTTCTGGCGCGGACGCCGCTCTATTTGATGCACTGCGATCCGACGCCGAATGCCGCCGAGGTTTCCTTCCGTAAAATGTGCAGAGAATAAAAAATCCATGCGCTGACGCGCATGGATTTTTTCTGTCAGCAAAAGCCCGGCCGTTTTCTGCGGCTAGGCTTTTGGCGTTGTATGGAGAAAATGCAGCGCAAACGGCAGAGAGATCAGACCCGTCAGGAAATCCGCGATCGGCTGCGCAAGCTGGATCCCGGTCAGGCCGAAAAGAGCGGAGCCGATCAGGATCGCGGGGATAAAGGTCCCGCCGGAGCGGAGAAGTGCAAGAAAAGACGCAGTACCGGCCTTGCGGATGCTTTGGTAGAGCATATTGACCGGGACGGAAAGCGGCAGAAACAGCAGTCCGACCGTGGCATAGCGCAGGGCGGGAACGCCGATGCGCAGGACGTCCGGGCTTTTCTGGAACACATAGACGATCGGTTTTGCGAAGATGAAACCGCATACCGACATGACACCCACAGAGAGAAAGCCGAGAAGCATGGTAAACAGAAGGCCTTTTTTCACGCGGGTATACTTTTTGGCCTGATAATTGAAGGAGGCCACGGGCTGGAAGCCCTGACCGATCCCGAGGCCGACGCACAGGACGAACGCGGAAAAGCGGTTTACAACGCTCATTGCCGCGATCGCCGCATCGCCGAAGGGCTTGGTCAGATTATTGAGAAGACCGTTGGAGACGGAGGCCAGACCTTGACGGATCAGCGAGGGAAGACCGACGCGGACGATCGAGAGATAAACCGAAAAGCGCCTGCTTACGGCGCGGATCGAAATGGTGCTCTGCGCCATTTTAAGATATAAGACCAGCAGGATCACAAAGCTGATGATCTGCGAAACAGCGGTGGAAAGCCCGGCACCGTAGATGCCCATGTGCGCATGAAAAATCAGGACATAGTCGCCGAAAATATTCAAAATCCCGCCCGCCGTCAGGCCGATCATGGCATAAAATGCCTTGCCCTCGTAGCGGAGATTGTTGTTAAGGATCAGAGAGCCGATCATGAACGGACAGGAGACCAGCACCCAAAAGCCGTAATCGCAGGCGTAGGGGAGAATGGTCGAGGTGCTCCCGAGTAAATGCATGAACGGCGCAAGAAAAATAAGGCCGAATACGGACAGGAGCGTTCCGACGGTCAGACCGGTAAAAAACGCGGTGGAAACGTAGGTCGTGGCCTCGCGGATGTTTTTATCGGCCAGCGCTTTGCTGACATAAGTTCCTGAACCGTGCCCGAGCATAAAGGCAAGTGCCTGAATGATTGCCTGCAGCGTGAAGAGAATACCCGCCGCGGCCTGCTGGCTCTCTCCGAGAACACCGACAAAGTAGGTGTCCGCGAGATTGTAGATGTTCGTAATGAGCATAGACACCGTCGTTGGAATCCCGAGCTGAACAATCAGGTGCGCGACGGGCGTCTCGGTCATTTTTTTGTAGTATTTTTCAGCGGTAGTCAAGGCAGCGCCTCCATGTTGTGTTGAGGCCGACCGCCCAAGGCGGTCGGCAAAACAGCTTCAGCGGTCGAGATAGCGGCAGGCGCTCAGCGCGGCGGCGGCGCCGTCGGCAACGGCGGTCGCGACCTGACGGTACTGCTTCGTGCGGCAGTCGCCTGCGGCGAATACGCCGTCCGTTTCGGTCAGGCAGCGTTCGTCCGCCTGAATATAACCGGCGGCATCCAGCGCAGCGACCTCCGCAAACGGCGCATTTTCCGGCTCGGTGCCGACGGCGAGAAATACGCCGTCGACGGGGAGAACGCTCGTCTGCTGTGTTTCGGTGTTCAGGAGCCGCAGCGCGGTCAGCTCCGATTCGCCCTCATAGGCGGTGACGACGGTGCTGTAGCGGTATTCGATATTGTCCCTTGCGGCAAGCGCGTCGATCATGCGCCGCTCTCCCGTCAGATACGCCAGATTCTGGATAACGGTCAGCTTTGCACAGCTCTCGCTGAGGAGAACAGCCTCCTGCAGGGCGGTGTTTCCGCCGCCGACCAAAGCGACATGCTGTCCCTTATAGAATGCGCCGTCGCAGACCGCGCAGAAGGAGATGCCGTTTCCGATAAAACGCTCTTCATCGGGAAGTCCGAGCCTGCGATGCTTCGCGCCCGACGCGATAATGACGCTTCGCGCGTGATAGACGGCGTTTTCGCCCGTGAGCGTTTTAAGCTCACCGCCGGCGACATGAAGCACGGTGTCCAGATCGATGTCGGCACCCAGCGCAAGCGCCTGCTCCAGCATTCTCTGTGCCAGCTCGTTTCCGGAAATCTCCGAAAAGCCGGGGTAGTTTTCCAGCTTCGGAGAAAAGGTGATCTGTCCGCCGAAGGTGTCCTTTTCCAAAACGAGCACGCTTTTCCCCGCGCGCCGCGCGTAGACGGCGGCGGTCAGGCCCGCAGGACCGGCTCCGACGATAATGAGATCATATTGCTTCATACGGCGTGCGCCTCTGCGAACGCGCGGATATTCGACGGATTCTCAATGCGCTCGACCACCGCGTCTCCGTTCAGGAGCAGCAGCGTCGGAGCCTGCTTGACGCCGTATTTTCTCGCGCTGTCCGGGTCGTCGTTTACGACGACCGTCTCATATTCGATGCCGGCATCGGCAAGAAATTTCTTCGCCATGACGCATTTCGGGCAGGTGGCGGTGGTGAACAGCACCGCGCGTCCGGCAGCGGGTGCGCTCTTTTCCTCGGCGGCCGGGGGATCGCCCTCTGCGGTGCCGAAGCGATGTGTAAGTGAAGTGCCGACATCGTAGACCTTGCGATCCTTAAATTCCTGTGCCTTGCCGTCGTTCCAGTTCTGTACCGGTCGGTAATAGCCGGTGATGCGGCTGTAGACCTCAGTTACTCTGCCGCAGATCGGGCAGCGCGGCTGCTCTCCGGCGAGATAGCCGTGCTCCTGACAGACGGAATAGGTCGGAGAGAGCGTATAGTAAGGCAGCCGGTAGTTGTCTGCGATCTTGCGCACGAGATTTGCCGCCGAGCGCCAGTCGGGGAGCTTTTCGCCGAGGAACGCATGGAAGACCGTACCGGAGGTGTAGAGCGTTTGCAGCCGGTCCTGAATGTCCAGCGCGGAGAACAGGTCCTCTGTGTAGCCGACGGGCAGATGAGAGGAGTTGGTATAATAAGGCGTCTCGCCGTCCTTTGCGGCGGTGATGATATCCGGGAAGTCCTTTTTGTCGTGCTTGGCAAAGCGGTAGGTCGTCGATTCGGCGGGCGTCGCCTCCAGATTGTACAGGTCGCCGTACTGCTCCTGATAGTCCGAGAGACGCTCACGCATGTGGTTCAGCACCTCGACGGTGAAATCCTGCGTTTCCTTATGCGTCATATCCTTCCGCAGCCACTTGGCGTTCAGGCCCACCTCGTTCATGCCGATCAGGCCGATCGTGGAAAAATGATTCTCGAACGTACCGAGATAGCGGCGGGTGTAGGGGTACAGGCCTTCCTCCATCAGGCGGGTAATGACGTCGCGCTTGATCTTCAGCGAACGCGCGGAAATGTCCATCAGGCGGTCAAGACGCTGATAAAATTCCTCCGGCGTTGCGGAGAGATATGCGATTTTCGGCATATTGATCGTAACGACGCCGACGGAGCCGGTCGATTCGCCGCTTCCGAAGAAGCCGCCGGACTTTTTGCGCAGCTCGCGCAGGTCCAGACGCAGACGGCAGCACATCGAGCGGATGTCGCTCGGCTCCATGTCGCTGTTGACGTAATTGGAAAAATACGGGGTGCCGTATTTCGCGGTCATCTCGAAGAGCAGCTTGTTATTCAGCGTTTCCGACCAGTCGAAATCCTTCGTAATGGAGTAGGTGGGGATGGGATATTGGAAGCCGCGGCCGTTCGCGTCGCCCTCGATCATGACCTCGATAAAGGCACGGTTGACCATGTCCATTTCTTTTTTGCAGTCCTTGTATTTGAACGGCATTTCTTTCCCGCCGACGATCGCCGGAAGCTCGGCCATGTCGTTGGGCACCGTCCAGTCGAGTGTGATGTTGGAGAACGGAGCCTGCGTACCCCAGCGCGACGGGGTGTTTACGCCGTAGACAAAGGATTCCACGCATTTTTTGACCTGCTCGTAGGGCAGATTGTCCACCTTGACAAACGGCGCAAGATAGGTGTCAAAGGAGGAGAACGCCTGTGCGCCCGCCCATTCGTTCTGCATGATGCCGAGGAAATTGACCATCTGGTTGCACAGCGACGACAGATGCTTCGCGGGCGCGGAGGTGATCTTGCCCGGTACGCCGCCCAAGCCCTCCTGAATGAGCTGACGCAGCGACCAGCCTGCGCAGTAGCCCGTCAGCATGGACATATCGTGAATGTGAATGTCGGCGTTGCGGTGTGCGTTGGCGATCTCGTCGTCGTAGATCTCGCTGAGCCAGTAGTTCGCGGTGATTGCGCCGGAGTTGGACAGAATCAGTCCGCCGACGGAGTATGTAACGGTCGAGTTTTCCTTGACGCGCCAGTCCTGCACCTTAACGTAGCTGTCGACCAGCTCCTTATAGTCCAGAAGGGTCGTCTTCATATTGCGGACCTTCTCGCGCTGGCGGCGATAGAGGATATAAGCCTTTGCGACATCGCCGTAGCCCGCGCGGATCAGAACGGACTCGACGCTGTCCTGAATGTCCTCCACGGCAATTTTGTTGTCCTTGATCTTGGGGGCAAAGTCGGCGGTGACCTTCAGCGCCAGAAAATCGATCACGGTGTCGTCGTAGGGAGTTTCCTGCGCGTCGAACGCCTTGCGGATCGCGGCGGATATCTTGTTCAAATCGAATGCGACCGCTTTATCATTCCGTTTAATGACCTGATACATTTCATTTCTCCTCATATTCCTCGAATTTGCGTGTTTGGTATATAGTCACAGGCGATCGCCCGGCATTGCTCCAGCTTTTCGGGGCTTGGCGCATGGAAGCCGGGCTGCAGAATATCGCCGGAATCGACAAAGCTCTGTAAAAAATAGCTCGGCGCTCCACGGAGCCATTTGCCGATCGCATGGAAGTCCTCCGGCTCGTGCAGCTCGTCGACGACGGTTGTGCGAAGCTCGTAGGGGATGGCCGAACTGCGAAGCAGCGCAAGGCTTTCTTCCACGGCGGACACCGCGCCGTCTCGGCCGACGGTCAGAGCGTATTTATCCGGGGTGTTTTTGATATCCATTGCGACGTGGTCGACCAGCCCGTCGCGGAGCAGTGCTTCCAGCCTGTCGGGATAGGTGCCGTTCGTGTCCAGCTTGATCAGAAAGCCAAGCGCACGGATCTCGCGGAGAAGATCACCCAGATCGTCCGACAGAAGCGGTTCGCCGCCCGATATTGCCACGCCGTCGAGAAGCCCTCGGCGCGAACGCAGAAAGCGCAGGACCTCTTCGCGCGGGATCTCCGGCACGCCGTGAAGAAGCGGCGTATTATGGCAGAACGGGCAGCGCAGGTTGCAGCCCTGCAAAAAAACCGTGCAGGCGACCTTGCCGGGAAAATCCAATAAAGTCAGCTTTTGCAGACCTCCGATGCGCATTTCGACACCTCAGAATTAAAAAATCGGCTCCGAAGATATTGTACCGGAATTTCAATATAAGCACAATATCTTGTGGTCAGTTCTTAGAATACCCCAATTTATACCGTTTGTCAACTGCTTTTAGAGAAAATGCCGAAAAACTTGCCGGGATTGCACGGGAAAGCGTGCGCGAAAATTGCGGAATCCTGCTTGCATGGCTTGAACCGTTGTGCTATACTATGGCCGCTACGCCGCGAACGGCGTACGCTATCACTGTTTTTCCGGGGTGAGTTCATGGAAGCGAAGGCGGAGGGCAGACTGGCAAGCGGCCCGCTCGGGCGGCAGATCATGCGGTTCAGTCTGCCGCTGATGCTCTCGAATGTTTTGCAGGTACTGTTTAATATGTCCGATATCGCGGTCGTCGGGCGCTTTGCCGGTTCGACGGCGCTTGGCGCGGTCGGCTCCACGGCGACACTCGTCGCACTGTTTACGGGGCTTCTGATCGGCATGGGAAGCGGCATCAACGCACTGACGGCGCGGTATCTGGGCGCGGACAACGCCGAGGAGACCGACCGCACGGTACATACCGCCGTGATCCTTTCCGTTCTTCTCGGGGCGCTTTTGCTGACGATCGGTCTGCTTCTTGCGCGGCCGATGCTGGAGCTGCTCCATACCAAGGACGAGCTGATCGACGGCGCCGCGCTGTATCTGCGCATTTATTTTCTGGGAATGCCTGCCATGGCGCTGTATAATTTCGGCAATGCCGTCCTGAGCGCGGCGGGCGACACCCGTCGGCCTCTGATTTATTTGCTGATCGCGGGCATTCTGAACGTGGCGCTGAATCTGTTCTTTGTAATTGTGTGCCGCATGGGAGAAAGCGGCGTCGCCTTGGCGAGCATCCTGTCGCAGTACCTTTCCGCAACGCTGATCCTGATCGCGCTGCTGCGCTGCCGGGAGGCGTACGCACTGCGGTTTTCGCATCTTCGACTCTACGGCGATAAGGTACGGCCGCTTCTGTCTCTCGGCTGCTCCGCAGCGCTGCAAAACGCGATCTTCGGCATCGCGAACCTGTTTATTCAGGCGGGTGTCAACAGCTTTGACGCCGTGGTCGTTGAGGGTAACTCTGCGGCGGCGAACGCCGACAGTCTGGTCTACGACATGATGGCGGCATTTCATACGGCCTGCGCCAGCTTTATCGGCCAGAATTACGGTGCGGGGCATCGGGAGCGCGTCAAGCGCAGCTACCTGATCAGCTTGGCCTATTCGGCGGCGGTCGGACTGACCGTCGGCGTGGCGCTCGTTCTGTTCGGCAGCGGCTTCCTCTCGCTATTTACGGACGATGCCGCCGTCGTGCGTGAGGGCATGGTGCGCCTGCGCGTCATGGGGCTGTCGTATGTGATCTCGGCGTTCATGGACTGTACGATCGCCGCGTCGCGCGGCTTGGGAAAATGCGTCGTCCCGACGATCATCGTCATCCTCGGCTCGTGCGTTTTCCGTGTGATATGGGTCTACACGGTGTTCGCTTGTTTCGGAACGATCCTGTCGCTGTATTTGATGTATGCGTTCTCGTGGACGATCACCGCTGCTGCGGAAATCGCCTATTTCCGCTTTGCGTACCGAAAACAAATGGCGGCTTTGGAACCCACTGCATGACAGAAACGGAGGCTCGCGCCAACGGGCCTCCGTTCTTCGTTTTTACGGCGGGCGGCACTCTCGAAACAGCGTAAATCAGCGCTTGCTTACCAGCAAAACGGACGCTTACGAATGTTAGAAAAATGCACAAAAAAGCAGGGGCGGTTTGTGCTGTTTTCTATGAAATAAACCGTGAGAAATTGTTGCTTTGTTGAGAAAAAGGTGGTATAATGTTATATACCATAATAGTATGTATTGGTGAAAATTCTGCCTGAGCAAGGCGGCCGCAGGCGGCCGAGCGCACGTCAAAGAGCGCCCGACGGCGGCAATGCAATGCCAAGCTCGACTTTCAGGGCAGTTTAACGGCCTTGCATGGCCGAGAGGAACGGAGAGCGAAGGATGCTGAAGGTTGTTGACGGCTTTATTCTGCGGCAGGTCGCGGACGAATATGTCGCCGTGCCGTCAGGCGAGGCGGCACAGATCTTCAGCGGCCTGATCGAGCTGAACGAGACAGGTGCCGATATTTTCCGCCTGTTACAGCGCGGCATGTCCAAGGAGGCGCTTCTGACGGAGCTGCGGACGCTGTACGACGTGCCGAGAACGGAGCTGGAGGCCGATGTGGACGAGCTGCTCGACGAGCTTCGCACACTTTCGATTTTACTGGAGGCTTGACGCATATGAAGAAAAAGTTGCTGCCGATATTTTTGATGTCGCTGCTGCTGCTGCTTTCCGCGTGCCGCGCCGGCGATACGGGACAGCCGGATGCCGACCCAGGCGGTACTTCGCTCTCGGAGCAGCCCGGAGCGTCCGAGAACGGCTCGGAGCAGAGCGAAACGACGCCCCCTGAAACGGAGCCTCCGACCCAGCCGCCTACAGAGGTCGCACAGATCGCGGACGGACGCCTGCTCGTGGTGCAGACCGGGCGCTATAGCGGCCTGAATCCCGAAAACGGCGCTGACGAGCAGACGGAAAATGTGGCCGCACTGCTGGTTCTTAATTCCTCCGAGCAGGTCTGCCAGTTCTGCACCTTGGAATATACGATTGACGGCGAAACGGCACTGTTCAATCTTTCCGAGCTTCCCGCAGGTAAGGCCGCGTGGGTACTGGAAAGTACCGGCATGACTGTCGGCGAGGATGCGGAATTTCAGTATGAGTCCGAGACGTCCGTCTTCCGCGACGAAGACGCGGCGTGGCTCTCCGATATCGCGGCGAGCGGCGGCGACGGAAAGCTGACGGTCACGAATCAGGGCGAAACGGATCAGCCGACCCTTACGGTGTACTACAAGCTGACCTACGGCGAAAACACCTATCTCGGCGGGATCGCCTATCGCGTGACGGTCAAGGACCTGAAAGCGGGGGAGAGCCAGACGTTTACCGCAGGGCATTTCTATGAGGGCGCCTGCGAGATCGTCGGCATCTACCCGGACGGCGCAGGATGATACAAGCTTGTCGGGGAACGAAGGAGCGTCCCCTGCCGCTTGCTCATATATAATATATATCAGAAACAGTCAGCCACTCAGAAGAATACTTACGGAAAGGAATTGAGAACTATGAAAGCAAAACGCGTGCTGTCATTCCTGTTAATGGCAGCAATGGTGATCGGGATGCTTCCGTCGTTCACGCTGCTACAGGCCGATGCGGCCACTGCGGGCGATACGATGAGCAAGACGTACGGCACTTTGAATAACGCAAAGTCCGTTTCGCTTCCGATCACGGTCCACAACTACCCCAATGACGGTATGCTCTTTGAGTATGCCAGCTATGTCGGCGGCGAGCAGTACGGCTATGCGCATGCGCACGCCGAAAAGACGACGCCGGGCTACGGCGAGGCGTGGTATACGCACGGCAACCGCGGCGCGACCGTCGCGGACACGTCGATGACGTACGTAGGCATGTTCTATGTAGCGTCTAAGTCGGACAAGTCGTACTTCCTGTCTATGGACGCGACGAGCGACCATAACATCCGGCTCTACGGCGAGAACAGCTCGGCACTTGCCGATGACAACAAGCGCTGGAATGTCTACAAGGACAGCAGCGGCTACTTCCACTTTGTCAACGTCGGCACGGGCCTTGCGTTCGACAAGAACGGCACAGAGACCAATCTGCACGGCTGGTCGGCGAATACCTCTGCGAACCAGCAGTGGAGCATGTACGCAAACGCCGATGGCAGCTACAAGATGTTCAGCGTGTACGACACGAAGCTGATCGTCGACCTCTCCAACGGAAGAGTCGCGGACGGCAACACGATTGCACTGTACGGGACCGATAACGGCTCTGCCGCGCAGAGCTGGTTCCTGATCCCGGTCAACGGCAGCGAAACGGCGATCGCCGGAATGTCGCCCGACGCCATGCGCGTCAGCAGAACGACCTCGGACCTCTCTTCGTCCGTCGGCGCGTATGCGACGATCCTCGAGCAGGGCATGGTCAAGGAGAATGCGCGCTATCTTTCCCTTATTTATAATGTAGCGAACGACTCCTCCTGCCTGTTCGGCGACGAGGCCGCGCAGCCCTTCAAGATCGTCCCCGTCAGCGGCGAGCATGCCTATGCTCTTGATGTCAGCGGCGGCACGGCCGGAGACGGCACGGCAATTCAGCTCTGGTCTTCGCCTGATAATGACAACGGCACGACGAAGTATCTCATGCCCGAAGCGGCCGGAGACGGCACATTCTATCTGCGTTGGTACCGTGCAGATGCCAGCGGCAATCTTTCCGCCACGAATTATTACATCGGCGGTATTACGGGAAGCGCACAGCGGCCTGTCTGTAAGGATCGCTCGAACGCGAACCGCTTCAATATTCTTCCGAACGGCGACGATTCCTATAACCTCCAGCTTGCGGATGCGGATTACTTCGGCGAGCCGATCTACCTGTCGATCAATAAAAATACGATGGCCGAGGGAACGTGGATCGTAGCGTGGGTCTGGACGGGCAACCCGGATCAGAAGTTCTATCTGTCCAAGCATGACGGCACCCGCATTACCTACGGTAACGAAACGTACAAGGTCTACCCCGGCTTTGACGGACAGAGCACGGCCTACAGCAATGTGCAGGCGAACGCGCTGAACCTGACCGTTTCCACGGCTCCCGGCTATCATGTCGTGACGATCGATCTCTCCACCGCCGCCGGTTACGAAGCGGCGCAGAAGATCTCGTCTCTGTCGGTGTCCACGGCGGCGGGCAAGCGCGCGGTCATGTCCATCGCGGCGGCGGGCCTGTTTACCACGCAGGACGAGGCAACGCAGTTCGGCAAGGCCGTCATGTGCGGCATGATCGACACGCTGAGCTACGACGGCTACACGGCGACCAGGCAGTGGGTCCCCACGACCGAGGACGACTTCAACAGCCGCACCGGCATGAACAGCGATTACGACCGCACGCGCCGCTACCGCATGGGCAACAACCTTGCCTACGGCATGCTGCTGCCGAACTCCGGCTATAACAGCAGCGGACTGAATAACTACTACGCTTGGAACAACTTCGGCTACGCCTCCCGCTGGGGCACGGACGACTATACCGTCCAGAACAACCTCGCGGCGGGAAAGTGGACGGCATATGCGGTTTACGAGGCGACCTATAAGGTCTCCTCCGGCTCGAACGACGGCCGCTGGTATGTGACCTCTCAGGGCGAGACCGGTCAGAACGTCAGCGATACCAACCGTCCGCTCGTCGACATGAACGGCGATACCTACAATGATATCAGCAAGTTCCTGCCGAACATGCACTCCTATATCAACGGCATGGCGACGATCGGCTTGGTCGAATATGAGCTGGACCCCGTTACGAAGAAGCCTGTCTATACGCAGGAGACGGTGCAGAAGCTTGCCGCACTGCTCCAGAGGTCGCTGAGTATCTCCGAGAAATATGATTCCGACACCTACAACTATAACTTCGTTCAGGGTGAAAAAATCTTCGGTACAAAGGACTGGGCGCAGGCGATCCGCGATCTCGGCATCACCAACACCACGCTTTCGGTCTCGGAGAGTGAGTGGGCAGGATATGTCTCCGGGCATAAGGATCTGCTGAGCATGAGCTGGAGCGAGGCTGCTGCCAGCGGGCGCTTGGTCAGTTATCTTGACATTGCTTATTGGATGCTCAACACACTTTATAACGATAACAACGGCATCAGCGAGATCGTTCCCGAGTACACGCATATGACCCTCTCGCAGGAGACGAACAGCAATAACCAGACCTACTACGTCTTTGACGGCGGCTATGACAATGTTTCCTACAACGCGCTTGACGGCAACATTTCTCATATCACCAGCTCGGGCGTGAAGAACTATACCTATTATAATGAGCGATCTGCTACGACCTCGACCCCGTTCCTGCCGGCGACCGGCAGCTCGACTTATCGTCAGACAAATTCTCCGTATTTCCGTGACGACGGCGTCGTTACCCGCCAGTCCGGCGTCTACAATACCTATGTCGATCGTGATTATAACTACGCCATGGAGGGCCACGGTCAGTTCATCTTCAATACCGACGATAATCTGTACTTTAACTTCGAGGGCGACGACGACGTTTATCTGTTCATCAATAATAAGATGGTCATGGATATCGGCGGCGCACACTCCATCACGACCACGACCTTCAACCTGAACGACTATGTGAAGGAATGCGGACTGGTCGACGGTGAGACCTACGACTTTGACTTCTATTACATGGAACGCCACGGCTACGGCGCAAACCTGCGTATCGAGACGAACATCGAGATCACCTCGAAGGACGTTGTCCCCGAAAAGGGCGCCGTGCAGGACGGCACGGAGCTGAACAACTACGGCCTCGTGGACAAGTCGAAGTATCTGGAATATCATTTCACGCTTCGCAACGACGGCTATGTCCTTCCGCTGACGAACCTCTCCTTTAAGGATACCGACATCGACTTCTCTGCGGGTTACGACGGCGTCAGCCTCGGAAACTATACGCTCAACGGCACGACCTACAACCGCGAGATCAGCTCGATCACCGCGCTGCTGAAGCTTGCCGACGGCAAGGAGATCGAGATCAGCTTTGCCGATATCGGAGCACTGCAGACCTTCCTGACGGACGTCAAGTGCGAGGGCCATACCTCGGCAGGCCTTGCGCCCGGCGAGAGCCTGACTATCTATGGCATCCGCTACGGCCTCTCCGCTGACGGCATCTTTAAGAACACCGTCTACACCGAGGCGGGCAGTATCCACGGAAGCGCAAGCTTCGCGGTCTATGCCGGTGAAGCGCAGCGGTACTTCATGTGGGCGGGCCATCCGATCGCGGTCAGCGTCGCCGACGCGGCCGGTACGGCGCTCGGCAGCAACGCGCAGGCTGTTTCCGATTTCATTCCCAGTACCGGTAAGGGCGCGGTGAACACCATAAGACCGCTTGCCGACGGTGTCTATTCTATCGGCACGGCGACCGTCATTCAAAGCGACCCGGATGCCCGCCGATTTGTCTGGTCTCCGAAGGACGACGGTGAGCTTCAGGTCTACAGCGCAAACGATCTGTACAGAGACGGCACGGAGGGGAACGAACCGCTCTTCTATGTGAAGTATGCGGGTAACGGCTATTACACCATTCTGAACCTTCAGCGCAACAAATATGTCTACATCGATCAGACCAGCGGCACGGACGGAAGATCGAAATCCAATGCTGTCGACTATGACGACCGTCTCAAGCTTGTCTCGATGACGGAGGCGGAGGCCGCTGCCAACGACACGACGCTCTGGCAGATCGAGAAAAACACGACGGGAATTGCACCGAACAGCACAAAGAACGCGTATGTGATCCGACCGAAGACGAATACCGCCTATGCGGTCGATCTCGACAGCGCCCACGCCGTTAACGGCGGCAAGGTGCATCTGTGGACGGTCAAAGATTCCGGCAATGCCTCGTGGTACTTCAACGCCCACGCAAACGGCGACGGCAACATGACCGGCTTTGGGGATAACATCCTTGTCTTCAACTACGACAAGGCCGGTACCTATACGCAGTACTTTAACGCCGTTTATTCCGATGCCGGGACGAACGTTACGACAACGGTGCCCGTTGTATTCCACGTCTTTGACGTTAAGGACAATACCTACGTCCTTGACTACGGCCTCCCGGTCAACCTGAACGACGCAAACGACGGCGGTCTGACCAACAACGACTCGATCGGCGCTACCGGTATCGGCACGAGCGTAACGCTCGAAGGCCTGATCACGGGCGAGGGCTATAACGGACTTGCGCAGCTCCGTAAGGACGGCAAGCTCACCTCCGCGACCAACGCGATCTCCGGCACGTCCATCAGCGAGCAGATCAGCAATTACGGCACCTTCACGGCCGACAACGGCACGGACGGCACGAGCCGCAAGGTCTATCGCATCGCGCTTGCAAGCGATACGGATTATGTCATCGCCATCAATGATGCCAGCGGCAGCAATGAATGGAGCGATACGAAGCCGGAGGGCTACAGCGACAACCAGCTTGAAACGCAGACGCTCTATCGCTACCGTGATACGAAGACCGTTACCAACACCACGACCGGCTCCGTGAAGTATGCAAGCTTCCCGTCCGGCTTCGACACGAGCAACTCGCTCTACTCGAAGTACCATAATTCGCTCATGAGCGGCGATGGTGTGACCACGACCTCTACGACGACGGTTGGTTACATCTACTGGCACTGGTGTGCAAACCAGACCGACGGCCCGTATTGGCGTAAGATCGGCACTTCCAGAGGAGAGAATGTTAACGGCGTTTCCGTAACGACGTTCCATGCTTGGGAGAATGCAAACTTTGCGACCTCGATCTCCGGCGGCAATACCGGCAGCTCCAGTTGGATGGATTCCACCCTTAACCCGGTCGTCTTTACTGACGACGGTACTTACGGCTCGTACGGCGGCCCCTACAACAGCAGCGCAAGCAAGAGCTATTGCCAAGGCTCCGCCTGCTGGTATTCGTTCCCCATCTATCAGCAGAACTGGTCGAAGACCACCACGACCTCCACGACGACCGATTGGTCCGCTTGGAGCACGACGCCTGCGACTGCGACCTCCACGCGCGAGGTCCAGACAAAGACGCAGTACCGTGTCAAGCCCGAAATCCTTGCGACTGCCGGTACCGCTGCGGTCATTCAGTCCCGCAACGATTCCAACACCGCCCAGCTCTGGTATGTCGATAAGCAGAAGGACGGCAGCGTGGTCTTGGAAAATGCTGCTTCCGGTATGACCCTGCAGCTTGCCGGTACGGCTGGCAACGGCGTCCGCGTCGTTCAGGCCGAGAAGACCGGAACGGACGCAGAGAAGTGGCGGCTGACCACCAACGAAAACGGCAAGAGCGTTCTTGTCCCGTTCACCGCGCAGGGCTATTACCTTGATCTGACCGACGGCGTCAAGACCCAGAACCAGCCCCTGCAGATCTGGTCCGGCTCGACCCCGAACAGCAATCAGCTTTGGGTCCTTGCGAACATCGACCAGGCGGATACTTATTCCAGACTGGTCTTTACGCCCGAGAAGATCATGAGCGGCGCAAGCTCCACCAAGGCGGTCATCCGCGTCAACGACAGCAGCGAGATCGCCTCCGTCGGCCTCGGCAATGTCGACGTCCATAAGGAAGTCGAAATGTATGAGAAGATCGTCACCATCCCTGCTTCCGTGGTCTACTACGAGGATATCTTTGAGGGTATCGACTACTCCAAGAACACTGACAGCAAGATCGACAACATCGGCGGCGGCGACGGCGACTTCCAGAACGCCGATCAGAACGAGCAGTACGGTCACGACGGCCACTACGAGAACGAAGGCTATGAGTCCTCCGGCGGCTCGGTCACGAGAATCACCGTGACGGCCGACGAGCAGATCCTCTCCTTCAAGTTCCGCGGCACGGGCTTCGAGATCGTCAGCCGCGCCACTGCGAACTGCTCCGCGAACATCATTGCCACCGTTTATAACGCGAACGGCGAGCAGATCCGCGATATCCCCGTTATTACCGAGTATAATAACAACGGCGGCGAGAAGGGTAACGAGGCGATCTATCAGGTCCCCGCGATCTCCGTAAACGACCTTACCGCAGGGGAGTACACCGTTAAGATTTCCGTCACCTCCCGTCAGACGTATGACGACTGGACGACCGAATTTGTCAGCTACGAGGGCGGCGTCATCAAGTACAAGCTCACGAAGTCCGACGGAACGGTCTACTACAAGTACTATAACGTCGCCGAGAACAAGTCCACCTTTACCGATGCAAACGGTAATTCCTGCGACAACCCCATGCTCGAGGTGAGCTATCTTTACATCGACGGCGTGCGTATCTTCAACCCCATCGAAGGTCTGACCGACGACGACGGAAACAGCATGGACGACAGCTACAGCCCCAACGAGAAGGGTGCAAAGATCCTTCAGATCCACGACGAGATCATCGCGGGCAATATCCTTGTCGCAGAAACGACCTCCGACAGCGTCAGCATCGGCACCGGCCTTTCGACCTTTACCGAAAACAGAAACAACAACATCATCAACGGCAACAAGGCCGATTCCGTTGACGACTACGCGCTTGTCGGCCCGAACAACGAGGTCTATCTCGACGGACTGTCCATGCGTCAGGCATTGGCCTTCTACGTCAGACCGGATGCTTCCGTGAAGCTGGAAGAGCGTACCCTTCAGATCGGCGTCCGCGCCCTCGACGCGGCGAAGACGGGCGGCTTTACCGAGCTGCAGCTCTCCGATAAGGGTAAGCTCGTGCTCATGCAGAGCAACGCGAACGACGGAACACCCGCATGGACGCAGATGGCGGAGCTTACCGCCGGTATCGAGCAGTATTATGTCCTCGATCCGATGCTGTGCACCTATGATGCACAGAAGGACGCATACCTTGTCCTCATTATGCCGGTCAACGGTCTTGTTTCCCTGACGGGCATCAAGATCAAGGGTTATGAGCTTATACCTTCTTGGGAGGCCGGTTCGGTCAAATTTGGCGCGGACGGCAAGCTGACCGACGAGTCGATCGAGATCGTCAATAAGATGCTCAAGGACTTCGTCCCGCAGCTCGACAGCACCGAGAACGTCGAGGCCCGCGCCGTGCTGGACAACAAGATCAGCATTACGCTCTCCTCGCCCGGCGATCCCGACCCGAAACCCGATCCCGACGAGCCGAAGCCTGATCCCGACGAGCCGAAGCCTGATCCCGATCAGCCCGATCCTGATGTTCCCAAGCCCGATCCCGACGACTCGGATCCCTCCGAGGTTGTGAAGTCTCCTTTCCCGGATGCCAGAGGCACATGGTACGAGGAGTCGGTCTACTACCTGTCGAAGGCAGGCGTTCTGAACGGCTTCGAGGACGGAAACTTCCATGGCGAGAGAGGCCTGACCCGTGAGCAGTTCGCCGCTATGCTGGTCCGTGCGCTGAAGCTCAAGGACACCGGTAAGAGCACCAAGTTCACGGATATCAGCGGTCGTTGGAGCGAAAAGGAGATCCTGATCGCTTCCTCGAACGGTCTGGTCAACGGCGTCAGCGCGACGGAATTTGCACCGGAGCTTGAGATCACGCGTCAGGAAATGATGACGATGATCGCCCGCGCCCTGCGCAATACCGACACGGAGCTTCCCAAGCCCGCCGATCTCAAGCAGTTCAAGGATGCCGACAAGGTCGCGCCTTGGGCGCTTGACAGCGTAAAGCTGTTGGTTGCGACCGGCATCATCAACGGCAAGAGCGATACGGAGCTTGCGCCGGAGGGCAAGTGCCTGCGCTGCGAGGCGGCTGCAGTGATCTATCGCCTTCTGGAACAGATTGCAGAGAATTGAGGTGCATTATGAAAAAATACACAAAGCCTATGCTGGCTGTGGAACGCTTTGAGCTGACGCAGCACATCGCAAGCTGCGGCTCCATCAAGATCAATTCTTTGGGTATTGATTGCATTCTCTCCGCGTCGGACGCCCCGTCCGAATTAAAGGACCTTGCTCTGGTCGGCTTCTTCATGAGCGACGGCGGCTGCCCCCGGCAGGCAACTGACGGTGCGATCTGCATCAACACCAGCGCGAACATGGCATTTACTTCCTGATTACCGAGCGATCCCGTGCCGACGCAGAACCGCGTCGGCACGGAGCGGCCCGACATTACCGTCCGCTCGGGTATTATTGATTAGAAGGAGAAACAAAATGAAAAAAGGGATGATAAAAGCCCTGTGCGCATTCCTCCTGCTGTCTCTGGTCATTTCGGTCCTGCCTGTCGCCTATGCGGCCGACAGCTCCGTTACCAAATTTGTCGACAGCTATTCCGCCGGCAACGGCACGTTTACGCTTTCTCAAGATGCAAAGATCTATGTTGTCAGCGACGCCGAGCCGACCGGTATGCTCCTGTCGACGCTGAAGCTTGCGACCTCTCTCATGGCCGCTGACGGTGTGCCGTCTTCGACCGCGCTGAATATCACCTTTGGCTCTGAGGATAACATCCGCGAGGGCGATATCGTCGTGCGCGAGGACGCCGCTCTCTACGGCGAGGCCTACCGCCTGAATGTCACGGCGAAAAATATCACCGTGTATTACACGGCAGGCGACGCGCAGCATTTTTACAACGACGAGGGCAGCCATAACAGCCTTCTCTACGGCTTCCATACGCTCATTAAGCTTTTTAACGGCGGGAAGACGCTCAGTGTCTGCCAAATCTCGGATGCGCCCGACACGGCCGAGCGTACCGTCCAGCTTGATATCGCCCGTAAATACTGGTCGATGAACTGGATCAAGAACCTGATCGACGAAATGTCGTGGATGGGCTACAATGCGATGGACCTGCACCTGACCGAAGATCAGGGCTACCGCGCGAACATCTGGCGCAGCGCGAACGGTAATACTGTCCTCGATGCGAACGGCAACGATTTTAACTGGATGATCGGCTACAACATCGTATCGTGGAATGATCCAAACGGAGTATATCCGTACCCGAAGGGCTACCCGGACCCGAACGCGGACAAATTCTACAACCGCGACGAGCTGACGGAAATCGTGAATTATGCGAAGTCCCGCCATATCGAGATCATTCCCGCAGTCGACTACCCGACGCATGCCGACAACCTGATCGCTAAGTTCAAAGCAAGCTATGTAGACACCGGAACGGACTTCACCTTCCGTTTTAACGGCAATACCTACAGCGGACACGGCAGCCTTGCAGCCGGAAATGACGCCACGGTCAACGTGGTCGACGATTACACCCGCAACATGACCTTCGCCATTACGGACGCTTATGCGAAGTTCTTCGGCAATTTCGGCTGCTCGAAGTTTAATATCGGCGGCGACGAGGTCAGCGGCGCGTCCTACACGTGGGCTTCTTCAAGCTTCAATACGCAGAACGGCGGCAGCGCTTCTAACTATAAGGACGCCTATGTGATCTACATGAACAAGCTTGCCGAGGTCCTTCAGCGCGGTGCCTACGGCTCCGACGAGCATTCCTACAGCGTCCGCGCATTCAATGACTGCCTGTTCGGCACGGGATATTATTACTACAACGCCTCTAATAAACAGCAGCATTATACCGGGTCGGCGACCGTTGACGTAAATCCCGGCATTGACGTTTGCTTCTGGACGGCCGAAAGTTCACACAGCTCCCCGAATACTCTGGCGAATCAGGGACGCAAGGTCTATAACTGCGTCAACTGGTATACCTATTATGTCCTCAGATATAACGCCACACACGGCGATGCCCGAAACGATAGCTGTCAGCAGTGGACCTTTAACCACTCCAGCGCGAAGCGCGTGTATTCCGGCTGCAGCAACGGCTGTCCCTATAACTGCAAGCATACCGGCGGCTGGAATCCCTCCGATTTTAACGGCTGTACAAGCACCTGCTTCACGAACCAGTACCGCAGCGATGCACAGCTCGGCGGCGGCTACTTCCTGATCTGGGGCGACTGGGCCGGCTGGGATGACGAAGAGAGCATCTGGAAAGAGCGTCCGAACGACAACTACTGCCTGATCGACCGTATGTGGGCGAATGCCGCAAAGCAGTGGAACTGGGATGTTGACAGCAGCCTGAGCTACAACGACTTTGACAGCATGACTGACGGATTCCGTACCTTCCCCGGCTTTGTTTACTGCACAAAGGCCGCAGTTTTCCCGCAGCCCGGCGAGGTACAAAGCGACGGCGTTACCATTCTCCTGAAAACGGAGATCGGCAGCACGGAAAAGGTACTCAAAACCATTACGCTCGACACCAAGTTCGGCGAGAGCTTTACGCTTGACATTCCCAATATCGCGGGCTATGCGTTCTCTCATGTTGACGGAGCCGACTTTACCGAAAATCGCTTCGGTGCAAACTGCGGCACGCTCAACGGCGTCGTTCGCTCCGCGATGCAGGTCGTGACCGTCTGGTATGAGAATACGCCTTATATCGACGGCCTGCTCCTTGCGCTTGAAAATCATGCGGAGAATGACGGCTACGCAAACTACAGCGCCTATGAAACGGCCTATAACGACGCGAAGAGCTTCTACAACAAGGTCGCTTCTTCCCCGAAGACCTCCACGACCCAAGAGGAGGTCAACGAAAAGATCGTTGCCGTTCTGCGCACAAAGATCGCGCTTGCCAAGGCAGCGACCGGCGAGAGCGTCCTGAACTGCTCCCTCGGTTCCAGATATGTTCTGGCAGGCAGAATTGCTGTGATCGAGGCCGAGACGAGCGGAGACGTGACCGATCTCCGCCTCACGCTGAACGGGCAGGATGCCGAGCTTGTGAGCATTGCAAGCCGTGTGAATAACGACGGAACGAAGTCGTGGCGTCTGAATGTGCTGGCGCCCGCCGCGACCGGTGCATATACCTATACGGTGACTGCGTCGACCTTCAGCGGCAACAAGACGGCGACCGTCGACGTGTCGGTAAAATAAAATAACGCAGAAACGCGCCCGATGCGTTCGGGCGCGTTTTGCAACGGAGGAATTATATGCGACAGGATATCCCACTGCGCCAGCTTATGGCGATTCGTGCCGCTTCGCGCCGTATACCCGTTACGGGTGGCTTTGAATTGACGCCGCGATGCAACTTCAACTGCAAAATGTGCTATATCCGCATGTCGGAAAAGGAGTGTACCGCTGCGGGCAGGGAGCTGACGGCGGAGCAATGGCTGGAAATGGGCCGTCAGGCCGTTGAGAACGGTACGCTTTTCCTGCTGTTGACAGGCGGGGAACCGTTCCTGCGCACGGATTTTCGCGAGATCTATCTCGGCCTGACGCGTCTCGGCCTGTCAGTTTCCATCAATTCCAACGGGACGCTGATCGACGATCGCGCCATTGCGTGGCTCAGGGAATCGCCGCCCGCGCAGATCAATATCACCCTTTACGGCAGCAGCCGCGAAACCTATGCGGCGCTCTGCGGTGACCCCACTGGCTTTGATCGGACGGTCCGCGCGATCGATAAACTGCGCGAAGCTGGTATTCTGGTCGCCCTGAACGCGACGATGACGCCGCTGAACGCGGCGGATATGCGCGGCATCGCCGAATTTGGCCTGCGGCGCGGCCTTCGGGTCAAGCCGACGTTCTATCTTTTCCCGCCGCATCGCCGCAGTCCCGGCGAACCGTGCGCAATGGAGCGCTTTGACCCGGAAACGGCCGGCAGATTGACAGCCGAGGCGCAATGGCTCACGGAGACGCCCGAGAAAATGCGTCGCTTTGCAGAGATGCAGTCCGAGGATCCGTATTTGGCAGTGACGGATGAATGTGCCGCCGTGCCGGGCGCGCCGCTGGGTTGTCTAGCCGGAGCGTCGCAGTTCTGGATTTCGTGGAAGGGGGATATGATGCCCTGCGGCATGATGAACGAGCCGTCTGCGGCTCCGCTCGCGATCGGTTTCGAGGCAGCGTGGCGGCAGATCACGGAAGCGACCCAGCGGCTTCGCCTGCCCGCCGCCTGCGGCGACTGCACTATGAAAAGTGCCTGCCCGAATTGTGCGGCCATCAACGCCTGCGAAACGGGACATACGCATGAACGTCCCGAATATCTCTGCCGTATGACCTTGGAGTACATCCGCACACTGAAAACGCTTGCGGAAGAATAAAACAACTGCTCTCGGTGTTACCGAGAGCAGTTGTTTTTACTTGCCCGGGAAGGCGGCGGCCATTGCCAGCGACGCGGCGGCCTCGTTCGGCAGACAGCGCAGACGCAGGACCGGGACTGAGGCGGTCAGGCAGAGCAGCTCGTCGAGGACTGCCGCCGTCTGCGCCTGATCCCACAGCGCGACCACGGACTCGCGAAACAGTGCGCGGACAGCATCCGCCTGCGCGACGGGTACGATCTCATTTTTTGCTGCCTGCTCCAATAAAAATATACAGCGAATCTCTGCGGCCTCGTTGCGATAGATCTGCGAGGAACCGGAAAATGGGGAGCCGTGCGCGATAAATTTTCCGTCCGATTCTTCAATGATCGAGCGGTCCCCATTCAGAATTTCCGCCTGAAAGCATTTCCTCCAAAGCTCGGCCTGCGTCGATTTTCCGACGCCTGACGCGGCGGAAAAGAGGACCGCACGGTTATGGAGGCGGACGACGGAGCTGTGAAGCAAAAAGCGGCCGAATCCGGCAAGAACGGTCTCAATCCCTAAAAAATTTGTAAAATCGGCCAGTTCTCTGAGCGAGCCGAGCTGTTCCGGGGGATAATAGAGGCGAAAGTCGTTCGGCGCGGCGGGGTAGAGAATCGGATTTCGTGTGCTTCTCGCATCCGCGTCCCAGATCGGAAAGCAGCGCACGTCTCCGTTTTCGGTATGAAAAACCTGCATCCGTCCGTCGACAAAAACGCACGGCGCATCGGCCGGTATAGGCGTCTTCTGCGGGGACGGGAGGATCGTATAACGGACATCCCAGTGGGGCGTCGGAGATTCCGACAGAAACGGGAGCAGGCTTTTGTGCGGACGCATGGCAAACGGCATACACAGCCGAATTTGCAACCCCGAGATCAGCAGTTGATAATCCATAATTCCGTCCCACCCTTGTTTTCAGTGTCCTCAGTTTAAAATTATATCTTTTGACAAATGCAATGTCAAGCGTGGCGGGTGTTTTGACTCGCAGGACTTGAAAAGAAGAAGCGAATATAGTAGAATAAGATCGAAAACAGAGAGGCGGTGAAAGCTATGTACCGAGACGACCGTTTTCGGCATGACGCGTCGGAAGAAGACCCCTATGAAAAGGGCTTTGCCGACTGCTTGTATCAGGATGGCTATGCGGACGACTATGACGAGCCGCAGGAGGAGAAGAAGCTTCCGCCCGCCGCACAGGTGCGCTATCGTCCCGGCGGCCGCTGCCAGAAGCCGAAGCACACCGGGCGGCGGGTGTTTACCGTGCTGCTGGTGCTCGTTCTCGCTGCCGCGCTCCTCGGCGGAGCGGTGCTTTGGCTTTATCCGAAGCAGCCGACGGGCACGTCCCTCGGCGAGCATCGGAACGATCGCTCTACGATCCTCTTGGCCGGTACGGATGAATCCGGCGACCATACCGATACGCTGATGCTTCTGAGCGTCGATCGGAGCGCTAAGCGGATCAGTTTGATGAGCATTCCACGCGACACTAAGGTCAATTCGCGCTATGAGCCGCACAAGATCAACGGCGCTTACGCGGCAAACGGCCGCGGTGAGGAGGGAATGGATGCCCTGATGGACTATGTAGGGGAGTGCATCGGCTTCCGGCCGGACGGCTACATTCTGGTCGACCTGAACGTTTTTATCGAGTTGGTCGATCTGTTCGGCGGCGTTCGCTTCAACGTGCCGCAGGACATGTATTATGACGATCCGTCCCAGGACCTCCATATCGATCTGAAGGCCGGAGAGCAGCGGCTGAACGGGGAACAGGCCATGGGACTGGTGCGCTTCCGCTCCGGCTATGCAATGGCCGATCTCCAGCGCGTCAGCGTTCAGCGCGATTTTATGATGGAGGCGATCTCGCAATGGAAATCGCCAAAAAACGCGCTGCATTATTATTCTGCGCTCTCGCTTTTGGAAAAGAACTCCCTGACCGATCTGGACAAGGCGGCGCTGCTCTGGCTGGCGGAATCGGTCGTGCTCTGCGGAACGTCGGATATGCAGATGATGACGATCCCGTATTATCTCGGCGATTTCTATGTCTATATCGACGCCGATCAGGACTATCTGGAGCTGATAAACACCTATTTTAACCCCTATGAACGGGCGGTCGGCTTTGAGGACCTGAACGTTGCGTACTGAGGTCGAAAAGCCCGTCGGGCGCTTTGCGCCAAGCCCGTCGGGGAGAATGCATCTCGGCAACGTCTTTACCGCACTGCTTGCGTGGCTTTCCGTGCGCAGTCGGGACGGAACGATGCTCCTGCGCATTGAGGACCTCGACCCGGAGCGCAGTAAGACGGAATTTATCGAGGCGCTTCGCGATGATCTGCGCTGGCTCGGGCTTGATTGGGACTCCGAGATGCCGCTGCAAAGCACGCGGAATGCGGCCTACACACAGGCGTTTCTGCGCCTGCCGACGTATCCCTGCTACTGCACCAGAAGCGAGCTGCACGATGCCTCCGCGCCCCATGCCGCCGACGGACAGCTTGTCTATCCCGGCACCTGCCGCGGCCTGACGGCGGAGCAGCGCGCGCAAAAGAGCCGTTCGCCCGCGTGGCGCGTTATGGTCCCGGAGAGAACGATCCGCTTTACCGACGGCGTTTTCGGAGAGGTGAGCGAGGAGCTGGCGACGCAGTGCGGCGATTTTATCGTCAGGCGTTCGGACGGTGTGTTTGCCTACCAGCTTGCGGTGGTCTGCGACGATGCGTTCGGCGGCGTTACGGAGGTCGTGCGCGGCTGTGACCTGCTTGGCTCTACGGCGCGGCAGCTTTGGCTCTATGAAGCGCTCGGACTGACCGCGCCGAGGTTCTTTCATGTGCCCCTTCTTACGGCGCCCGACGGCCGCAGGCTGTCCAAACGCGAACGCGATCTGGATATGGCGCATCTGCGGCAGCGCTTTACGCCGCAGGAGATCATCGGCCGTCTGGCTTTCCTTGCGGGGCTGACGGCGGCGCCGTCGGCTGTCTCCGCGTCGGAGTTGATACCGGCGTTTTCCTGGGAAAAGATTTCCGTAAATAATATCCCGATATCGGTCGATTTCGGTTGAAATCTCTCTGCGGCATTGGTATAATGGTCTGGGAATTTACGAGAGCTGGCTCTCGGAAAGGAAGAATACTATGTTCAAAATCGTTCGTAAGAAAGAACTGAACGAGGCCGTCACGCTCCTTGAGATCGAAGCGCCGTTTGTGGCGCGCAAGGCAAAGGCCGGTCAGTTTATCATTTTCCGCGTGGATGAATACGGTGAACGTGTTCCTCTGACGATCGCCGGTTACGACCGCGAAAAGGGGACCGTTACCATTATCTTCCAGAAGGTCGGGCTTTCGACCAAAATGCTGGGCGCGCTCAAGGAAGGCGATTACATCCACGATTTTGTCGGTCCGCTCGGCAAGGCGACGGCTACCGAGGGCATCAAGCGCGTCTGCGTCGTCGGCGGCGGTGTCGGCTGTGCCATTGCGCTTCCCTCTGCACAGGCATTTAAGGAAGCGGGATGCGAGGTCGATGTGATCGTTGGCTTCCGTAATAAGGACATTGTTATCCTTGAGGACGAGTTTAAGGCAGCAAGTGACCGACTCTTCCTCATGACCGACGACGGCTCCTACGGCGAGCACGGCTTTGTGACCGTCAAGCTCCAGGAGCTTCTGGAACAGGGAAATCAATACGACGAGGTTTTGGCGATCGGCCCGATCCCCATGATGAAGTTCGTCTGCAAAACGACGGAGCCGTTCGGCGTCAAGACGATCGTTTCGCTGAACCCGATCATGGTCGACGGCACCGGAATGTGCGGCGGCTGCCGCGTTACCGTCGGCGGCGAGGTGAAGTTCGCGTGTGTCGACGGCCCGGATTTTGACGGCCATAAGGTCGATTTTGCCGAGCTGATGAACCGCAACGGCGTTTATCGCGATCAGGAGCAGTCGGATGAAAAGGAACACATCTGCCGTATCGAGAAGATCGGCAAGGCGCTGATCCAGTAAGGGAGGAAACGAATATGCCGAATATGTCTTTGACCAAGACCCCCATGCCGGAGCAGGAGGCCAATATCCGTAATAAGAATTTTAAGGAAGTATCTCTCGGCTATACCGCCGAGATGGCGGTCGAGGAAGCAAAGCGCTGCCTCAACTGCAAGAAGCCGCAGTGTGTCGGCGGCTGTCCGGTCAATATCCGCATCCCCGAATTTATCGCGAAGGTCGCCGAGGGCGATTTCGCCGCCGCTTACGAGATCATCACCTCCACCAACGCGCTCCCGGCGCTGTCCGGCCGCGTCTGTCCGCAGGAAAGCCAGTGCGAGAGCAAGTGCGTCCGCGGCGTAAAGGGGGAACCTGTTGCGATCGGCCGCTTGGAGCGCTTTGTTGCCGACTGGTATCGCGAGAATGTGAATAAAATGCCGGAAAAGCCCGAAAGCAACGGAATCAAGATCGCCGTGGTCGGCTCCGGCCCGTCCGGCCTGACCTGCGCAAGCGAGCTTGCCAAGAAGGGCTATGAGGTGTCGATCTTTGAGGCGCTGCATACTGCCGGCGGCGTGCTGGTATACGGCATTCCCGAGTTCCGTCTGCCGAAGTCGATCGTGGCCAACGAAGTGAAGAAGCTCGAGGCCATGGGCGTTCAGGTCATGACCAACATGGTCATCGGCAAGGTCCTGTCGATCGACGAGCTGTTTGAGATGGGCTTCAAGGCCGTGTTCGTCGGCTCCGGCGCAGGTCTTCCGATGTTTATGCACATCCCCGGCGAGGCGCTGAAGGGCGTCATGTCCGCCAATGAATACCTGACCCGTATCAATCTGATGAAGGCTTATAACGAGGAAAGCGACACGCCTGTGATCGTTTCCAAGGCGGTCGCGGTCGTCGGCGGCGGCAATGTCGCAATGGACGCCGCGCGCTGTGCAAAGCGTCTCGGCGCCGAGCACGTTTATATCGTCTACCGCCGCGGCGAAGCCGAAATGCCTGCCCGCCGGGAGGAGCTTCACCATGCCAAGGAAGAGGGCATCGAGCTTTGCACGCTGTGCAACCCGGTCAAGATCGAGGACGACGGCAACGGACGCGTCGGTTCGATGCAGTGTGTCCGCATGGAGCTGGGCGAGCCGGATGCTTCCGGCCGCAGACGTCCGGTCGAAATTCCCGACAGCGCCTTTGAATTGGCCGTTGATACCGTTATTATGGCGCTCGGCACCTCTCCGAATCCGCTGATCCGCTCTACCACGCCCGGCTTGGAGACGAATAAAAAGGGCGGCCTGATCGTCAACGAAGAGAACATGACCACCCGTGAAAATGTCTATGCGGGCGGCGACGCCGTTACGGGCGCCGCGACGGTCATTCTTGCGATGGGCGCGGGTAAAAAGGCCGCTGCCGCGATTGACGCAAGCTTCCGCAAGTAATTTCATATCTGTCCATAAAAGACTCCCGGGCTGCTTTTAGCAGCCCGGGAGTTTCAGTCTGTCAAAGAACTAGCCAAACGCCCCTGTTTCTGCTATAATAAAAGAAACGGGGGTGTTTTCATGGAAGGGTGGAGAAAAGACGCACGGCGTGAGGCGATCATCGTAGATTTGGAGGCACTGGTGCCAAAGGACCATCTGCTGCGTAAGATCGAGAAGGTCATGGACTACGAATGGTTATATGAACGGCTGGAACCGTATTATTGCCATGACAACGGCCGGCCGGGGACGGATCCGGTCGTACTGATCAAGATGGTGCTCATTCAGCACCTGTTCGGCATTCCGTCACTGCGGCAAACCTATCAGAGGATTCAGGATACGCTCTCATATCGCTGGTTTTTGGGCTATGGGCTGCTGGAGGAGATCCCGCACTTCGCGACGGTGAGCTATGCTTTCTGCAAGCG